>JALXEI010000211.1 GCA_027069645.1 Hyphomicrobiales bacterium | reverse complement strand
GTCGATAATACCAAAACGCATAAAGCCTGACTCGCCTTTACCGTTCTGCCTCGATGTTTCGCTTCCCGGACAAGCGACAGCGCTGATCCGGGATCCAGAGGCAGAAAACAGGGAGTGCGTTGAGAAGGCGAACAGAAACAAAATCATATCACTTGCGGCCCTGGACCCCGGCGCGGCGCTGGCGCTTGTCCGGGGAGCAGGAGGGAGCAGAGCAGGAGCGAAATACAAAGGTCAGACTTTTTTGTGGTCTGGTATTGTCTGTCGACAATACCCGTTTGGAGCCTGGCAACAGAAACGATCTGTGTACGAAAAATCGTGTAAATTCCCTGCTGGTATTGTTATTGCATCGGTTCGCGAGGATCTTTGCGCAGACATCCCCGGAGCGGGAACAGCACTGTTGTGTAAAGAAAAAATGCAATAACATGGCGTTTGCGCTAAGAAGACTGTCAATTGGTTCATCATGTTAAACATACCAGGTCGGAGTTCGGTGTTGTCAAATATTGATCAGCAAACCAATGGCCTGATGAGGATTGCGGTGTTCATTGATCCGGCATGGACCTGGCGCTGGCACAAATGGCTGATCGAGGCCCTTGTCAGCAGGGGACATCAGGTTGATGTGTGCACGAATGGACGTTCGCGCCATATGCCATCCAGATTGCGGCTGCTGCTACAGCTCGAACGTCTGCTTTACCGGCAGGCGGGGGAGAATGCTTCCGATCTCATCTCCCCGTCACAGCTTGACACAGCTGCAATCGTTTCCTCGCCGGCGCGCAGCGGTTATGACCTGGTGGTTGATCTGGCCGGGGATACGCAGCTTTCCGGCTATCGTTGTCGGCGCTTTCGGCCCCTCTATGACAATTTGCCGGGGATTGCCGATCTGATTGGTATTTTGCTGGAGCGCCATGCCCCCGCTCTGGCTGTTGATGACAGCGCCCTTTCCGAACCGCGACGACTGGGGCTGAGTGCTGTGCAACAGCCCGAGATCATTTTGCGAGGGCTCGACAATGTGTTTTCACGCATGGCAGGGATCTTGCTCCGATCCGTGGATGAAATTGCCGAAAACATTGTGGTACCCCCTCCCGGAGCCCCTTCGGGCGAGAGAATAGGGCGCAAAAAGCGAAAAAAGCCGCTTGCGGCAGAGCGTTTTTTTATCAGTAACCTTGCAGGAAAAATCAACAACCGGTTGAACGGGCTGGTGGGCAAGGGATCCGAAAACAATATTCGCTGGGGGGTCGGCTGGCGGTTTGCAAATGACCATAGGGTGCGCGACAGCAATACATTGTCAATCAGCAACTATATCCGCCTGAAAGACGATGGGCGACGCTTCTATGCCGATCCCTTTGTTATTTGGCACGAGGGGCAACATCACGTTTTTGTTGAAGAATATCCCTTTGATACGCAAAAAGGCATCATTTCCCATTTCACCATCAGTGAAAAGGGCGAGGTCAGTGATATCAAAATGGTTTTGTCGCGCCCCTTTCATCTGTCCTATCCCTTTGTCTTTCGCAGGGACGGGCAGTTCTGGATGATTCCCGAGACCTCCGGGAACAATGCCGTGGAACTGTATCGGGCCGTGCGGTTTCCCGATCAGTGGGTTTTTGAAAAGACACTGATTGACGATATCCGGCTTGATGATGTGACGCTGGTGCAATATCAGCAGCGTTTGTGGATGTTCGCGGCCGTTTCTGACTGGCAGAGTTCGCAGTGGGATGCGCTGGGTCTGTTTTATGCTGACGATCTTTTCGGAAACTGGCAACCGCATCAGGCCAACCCGGTGCTGCTTGATGCCGGTGCGGCGCGACCGGCGGGCAATATGTATTTCAAAGACGGGGCATTGTGGCGTCCGGCCCAGGATTGCCGGTCCGGGTACGGGGCGGGGCTTTCCCTTTGCCGGGTGGATCGACTTGATCCCGAGCGTTTCGAGCAAAGTGTGGAACACCGTTTTGCGCCGACCCGAAAAGACAAACTGCTTGGACTGCATACGCTCAACGAGGACCACGAGCTGGAAGTGATCGATTTTTTCGGTCGCTTGTGATTCGCTTCCTGTGTCCCGGGGTATCAGATATAGGGGGACTGAAAATTGCTGATGAGGATGCGGCCACCGTCCGTGACGCTGAAACGGGCGTGATCGTCGGCTGTATTTTCACCGATGACGGTTCCCGGTTCGATCACGCAGCGATTGTCAAGAATAACATTTTTCAGCCGCGACCCGGCGCCGATGCGACTGCCGGGCAGGGCGAGGACGCCGGACAGATGACAGTTGGCCTCGACATGGACATTGGAAAACAGAATGGAATGTTCGAGGGTGGAACTCTCGACCCTGCAACCGCCGCTGACCATACTGTTTTTGCTGGCGCATCCGCCTTGCTGACCGGAAAAACGGGCCGGAGGCAACTGGTCCTGATGGGTCATGAAGGGCCATTCGGGATGATAGAGGTCAAGCGGGGGCACGCTTGAGAGCAAGGCCATATTGGCCTGATAATAATTGTCAATCGTCCAGATATCCTGCCAGTAAGGGGGGTGATCGGCGACCGGACTGCGAAACAGAAAGGCCTGTATTTTCGCGCCGCTGGCCAGAATATCGGGGATGATGTTCCGTCCCAGATTATGCTGTGAATGCGGATTGACAGCGTCAGCACTGAGAAATTTGTCCAGAATATCAATGTTGAAGATATAGATTCCCATACTGACAAGGGACATGTCGGGCGCCTTTGGCAGACTGGCCGGTTCTTCAGGCATTTCATCAAAAGCCGTGATGCGTCCCTGTCTGTCGATCTGCGCCACCCCGTAGCGCGATGCCTGATGCCGGGGAACGATCGTGCAACACAGGGTCACATCGGCCCCGGAAGAAGCATGTTTTGCCAGCATTTCCCCATAGTCGAGGCTGTAGACATTGTCACCGGCAACAACAAGAACATGTTTCGGGCCATGTGATTTGATGATGTCGAGGGTCTGATAGACGGCATCGGCGCTGCCGCGATACCAGGTTTGCTCGTCGGTCCATTGCTGGGCCGGAACAATATCAATACAGCCGTGGTGAGGTGATTTGCGCCGGAGCCAGCCGCTGCGGATATGTTTGATGAGAGAATGAGACTTGTATTGTGTGAGAACAAGGATCTGATTGATTTGAGAATTAAAGCAGTTGGACAGAGAAAAATCGATTATGCGAAACTTGCCGCCAAAGGGAATGGCTGCCTTGGTCCGCCAGTTGGTCAGAGCCCCGAGCGAGGCTCCGCGGCCACCGGCAAGGATGACAGCGAGGGTTTGCCGGGTGAGGGCGCTGACAAATCTGTTTTTCCTGTTCTGTCGGGCAAGGGTCATGAATTTCTGTCTGCTATCGGCTTTCCTGATTTTTACTGCCCCCTCAATAGCATAAATTCAGATAAAGACGATCCGGCTTGCAGCTTTTTCCACATTTGCCACAAGGGGTTGAATATTTGCAGAAAGTTCGGGGTGCGCCGGAGCAGAAACTGCATGCCCTTGCATTCCGGTTATACCAGAGTGCAAAAGGGGTGACTCACGTTTCGTTTTCCGCCTCGGCGTTTCGCTCCCCGGGCCTGACCCGGGGAACAATGCAATTGATGAACCGGATCGGACTGGAAAGGTCGGTCGTTATGTTTCCTGGAATTATTGCAGCAGCGGGGCGATCAGAATTTCGAACTCGTCCTCGCCCATAACGCCCTTGTGCCGGGCGGCAACAGTCCCGTCGCGGTTAAAAATCACAGTAAAGGGAATGATCATTTTGTCATCGCCAAAGGCGTCAAGGATGGGACGTCCCTCGTCAAGGCTCATGAACAGAAGCGGGTAATCAATTTCAAGGGATCTTGCGACATTTTTCAGTTTTTGCGCTTCATCAAGACCGATCCCGACGACCTGCAATCCCTTGTCGGCATATTTGTGCTGCCAATTGATAAAGCGCGGTATTTCATACTGGCAGGGGCCACACCAGCTGGCCCAGAAATTGGCGATGATGACCTTGCCGCGCCAGGAGGCGAGGTTGCGTTTTTTTCCGTCGAGGCCGTCAATCATGCGCTGGTAAAAACCGGTGCTCGCATCGACATTTTTCGCCAGCGCCGCATTTCTGTTTCCTGCGGGGGCTCCGAAGGCAAACATCAGGACAAGGGCGCAAAGGCAAAACGGCTGAATAGCGGACAGGCTATATTTTTTCATTCGATCCCTTGTCGGTTTTTGCAAGAAGTTTCCAGACAATCTTGTATTTTTTTTGCAACTCATTGAGATAACCTGTCATTTTGAAATCGAGGTAGGCCTGACGGACTTTGTCGGCAATGGCGTCAAAAGGCATCCGGCGGCCCTGGCGCCTGTCGATGACCGTGACGATATGGTACCCCCGGGGCGTTTTTATGACCGGGCTGACTTCACCGTTTTTCAGCCTGGCAATGGCCTTTTCAATATCGGGGAAGGCAGAACCGGCGCGTAACCAGCCCATATCGCCATTTTTTGCTTTTCCGTAGGGGTCAATGCTGTAGCGTCCCGCGATCCGGAAAAGACTGCCACCCTTTACAATCGCCTTGCGCAGGCGTTCGGCCTCTGCCCGGGTGGCAACGACAACCTGGCCGATATGCCAGCGTGTGGCAACCGTGCCGATTTCCGGATGGGCCTTGTAGTAGTCGCGCAGAACCTGTTGATCAGGAATCCACTTTTTGGCCAGCCTTGTTCGCAAAAGGGCAGGAAGGCGCTCGTTGCGATAATTTCTGATCCGGGTGGACACATCGAGTTTGAGTTCACGTGCGCCCGCGGCGGCCAGTTCGACCTCGGCTTGCTGGTACAGTCGTTCTTTTATCCAGTCGGCATCCGGGGGTGTTGCAAGATTATAGCCCCTGATCAGGTCACCATAGGTAATGCCGATATTGCGCCCTTGCAGCAGGATGGTGTCCGGGGTCATGCCGGGTTTGATACGCTCTTCAAAAGTACGAACCTTGAAACGGTCGCGCAAATTCTGAATGGTCAGGACACGCAGCGCCCGGTATTTGCGCGCGCGGGCGGCGGCACGCGCGGCGGCAAGGGCATCCGGATTGTCTTTATACCGGCGTTTGAGCCTGTCAACTGTCGCGGGATCCGGGAGGGCGTTGCGGCGCAAGCGGTCCATAAAGCGGCGGTACAGCAGACTTTTGCGAAAACGCTCCAGGTCTTTTTTAATAGCGGGGTTTTCGGCGAGTTTCCGTTTTTTTGCTTCCAGATACAACAGCCGTGAGGTGACAAGGCGCTTCAGAATGACGCCGCGCAAGGCCGCCTGGGCGTTATCGTTCATTGTGTTGAACTGAACACCAAAGGGCGAGCTGGCCAGGGTTTTTTTCAGATCTCCGGCCGTGATTGTGGTGCCGCCAACCTCCACAAGCACCTCGCTGTCATGCTTTGGCCCGGGAGGCGGGGAGGATTTTTCGGCTCGAACTGCGACCGGCAGAACCAGACAGGCCGAAACAGCCATCCGGACAATCAGGCGGAAGATCTGTCTGTTGTTGCATAATTTACGCTTGCACACTGTTTTCATTCCGTATTCTGGATTGTATCCCGGTTTATGGATAAGGACTTTCTGGACGCATTGATTCAACGATCAGTCAGGGTGAAACAGATGTATTCTATTATATAAAAATGCCGGGGATGAAAACACCCCCGGCATTTTCTGTTACTCAGCAGGGATCAATCTGCCGGGACGGCCCCGCCAAGATCGGGAGCGGTGCCATGCATCCAGGAAACGGCTGCTTCGTAGTTTCGAATGATTCTTGCTCCATTCCACAGATACTCGTCCTTGTCGGCGATCAGCGGTACACCGACATCATTGACCATATGGCAGGCGGCACATTTGAAGGGGCCGTGCGAGCCGTCGGGATTATATTGCGGTGGCTGCGCATAGGTTGTTGTATCGGCCACCGGAACAACCGGGTAGAGTCCGTGTATGGACTGATGGCAGGCCTGGCAGGCGAGGCCGGCATGACCTTTCGAATAGCGCATCAGCGAATATTTGCCCGGCTGGTTGATGGGGAAGGCAACGCCTCCCTGCCCCTCGACATAGGGTGCGGCATGACAGTCGGCACAATGGGGGGCCCCTGCGGCCAGCCAGTAATCCTTGCCATGCGAGGCCGCCGAATAGGGAACCGCCAGAGCACCGGTTGCACCTTCGGGCAACTTCAGGGTTTTGGTATCCACAGCCGGATTGGCCGACAGAATGGAGACGTTGATATCGCCATCTTCATCCTTGTGGACCAGCGGGCCGTTGCCTTTCAGGGCAATCACGGCGATATCGGGGATCAGACGTTTTTTCGACCAGGTCAGCAAAATGCCGGATTTGGCCGGATCGTCGCCTCCCTTGCCGTCTGGAACGACTTTTGGATCCATATACCGGTTTTTCAGTTCGTCCATTGTGACGCCGATGGCTTTGGCAATTTCCGCCAGCGACTTGTTGCGGATGGTTTTGCCGGTCTGTTTGAAGGCATTGATCAGGCTGTCACGCTGGTACAGCTCGCGCGACAACTGGTTGTGGCAGTTTGTGCACCACAGGCCCTTGCCGCCCTTGCCGTTGCCGATTTGCGAAACATTGGCCTGTAGCCATTTGCCAACCGCATTGAGGTGTTCGTTGGTTTCGACGCCATCCCTGTCCTTGTTGGGGTTGGCATGGACATCGCGTCCCACATAACAGCCACCATAGGCGTCCCGGTTGTCTTTGGCAGCATAGTTGTTTTTGCCTTCCGGTGAAATCGGATAGCCTTCCATTGTTCCGCTCTGACGATGGGCCGGGTGGCAGCCCTGACAGGCACCGGTGCGGCCTTCGGCATCGGCAAGAGGCTGCTTTGCCTGATGAACCAGATGCAGCGCTTCACTCAGCGGCGGGATAACGGCCAGCTTGCCGCCGGTTTTTCCCAGCGCTTTTGAAAGGGCAGTCCTTGTCACAGGCCCCAGCGTTCCGGTTTGCTGGATGCCATGTTTTTTCTGGAAAGCCAGTATGGCCCTTTTGGTTTGCTTTCCGGCAACACCATCAACAATACCCGGATTGTGGCCGAGTTTTTTGAGGGCCGCCTGGGCACTGCGGACCGAGGTGATTTCGGTCAGCTTGCCGCCGACCCGATGGGTTGCCGATGAGAGCACACCGATAACATTATCGGCATGGCATTTCTGACACAAAACCGGATCCCTTCCCAGACGGTTGGTAATGTCGCGGGTTCCAGGATCATATTTGGAGAGGAAATCCGTGCCATTGTGGTCGTCGTGAATTTCGAGGATCGAGATGGATGTGGCTTTCAGATTGGCGATCCAGTCCGAAGCGCCAAGCCCCTTCCAGAAGGCTTTTTCCTGTTTGTAGAGATTATATTTGGTCCCGTTGGCCGTCTGGTTGGCGTGACAGTTGGAACAGTTGGGTATATCAATGGGATTGGTGCCCGTGAAACGTACCGGTTTGCCACTCACGGCATCAATGATCGGTGCGCCTGTTTTGGCATCAACCATTGAAACCCAGGCTTCCTGGAACGGGCGAATATCACTTTCCACCAGTTTCAGCGGGTTTTTGGTGACAGCACTGTCATTAAAGGGGGTGAGGGGCAGGCCCAGAGCATCCCATATGCCGGGATTGGTGAGGACGATCGGCACATTGTCGAGTACGGGCGACTTGGTATAGACGATCGTGCCCTTGTCGCCGGAATAGTGCAGGTGTCCGTCCTTCATCGGGCTCGGAGCGGCAGCTCCGGCCGGACCATTGTCCTGGGGTATCGGAATCTGAATCCCGACAAAGGCTTTTTCACTGTCCTTGCTGGTGTTTTTGGGGTTTGAGCCCTTCAGATCCTTGTAAACATAAAGATGCGTGAAATAGGCGTTGGCGACATTCTCGTTCTTGCTGTATTTGCCATCCCCGTTCACATCATAGGGAACGTTCCAGTACATCAGTTTGGAGCCTTCCGAGAAGGTGTTGTCGATAAAGCCGTATTTCAGTTTGAAGCGGCGCTTGCCATCCACGACAATGGTCGGATCCTTCGGGTCAGCCTCCAGCAATTCGGGATATTTCCTCGGGCCTGTCGCTGTTTTGATGACCTGTGATTGCGTGGAATTATAGGGCGGCAACACACAGCAATAGGTAAAATCAAACCCTGTGCAATGCATGCCCAGTTCATAATTGATCGTTATATTATATTCGTTTTTCGGTTTGTCACTGGCGGCGATTGCTGTCGGTGCCATCGGCAGTGTCAGTAAAATGACACCGGCCAGAGCTGCCAGTGCGGAAGTGGCCCTTTTCCCGATCATGATGATGTTCCCCGTAATCTGCTATTGCCTTGCCGGCTTTTTCTCTCTCGTCAGGCTGCGCGATGATCGAAATGTAAAGGGATGTGCCCCTCGATATCGGTTTCCGTTGTTTTGTGAAATCCGGTCAAAAATACCACACCGCCAGCCCGCGTGCTGATGATCAGGCTACCATGACACCCGGGGCATATCAATAGCATCACGAGTGACAACCGGCGTCTGTTGACAAGCGAACCGGTGGATTCCCCGGGCGTACAAAGTCCGGCAATCTGCTAGCGGACAATCATCACCGAATTTTTGGCCTTTTTCAAAATGGAATGGGAGACGCTGCCCATGAACATCTGTTTGAACCGGGATTTCTCGGTCGCCGAGATGACGATCAGGGAGTAGTCCCTGCCGCGTTCGGTGATCTTTGTCACCGGGTCGCCGATGTCACAAAATTTATCGCTGACCTGGCCACCGGCCTGCATGACAACACCCCGGGCGCGTTCCAGCGCATTTTTGGCCGCCGGAAGCGCCTCGTCATTTTCCGCGACGCTGTAAAGATAGATCGGGCAACCGCAGCGCTGTGCCATCAGTGTGTCCTTGTGAACCATTTCCATCGACACTTCGGTATCCGTAACACAGATCAGATGGCCATGCTCCTCTTCCAGTTCGCGCACCAGGATGACGGTGCCATCATGTTCCGTGGCGACACTGATGGCGGTATAGAGGTCAATATGGCCGGCCCCGCTGCCGCTTTCCGCAGAGGCCGAAACAATAACAATGTCATAGGTATAGTAGTGGGCTTCATCGAGAATACCGGCGAGGACCGAACTGGCCTCGCGGACGATGAGTGATATCCGCTGGCCGGTTTTCTTGCTTTCATACTGGATGATATGGTCGCCCGAACGGCTGCCACGGAATTTCTTGGTGATATCCTGGCTGTCCCATTCCTCGCCAAGGAAACCGGCGTCCAGCAACATGTTGCGCGCCCTTTTGAGGGATTTGAGCCCCGGCAGTTCCAGGTTCCAGTCAAGCATGTTCTCGCGCGACAATTGCATATTGAGACCGGATGAACGCCCGCCGACGCTGATCGGGCGGACATATAAAAGGGCGATATCGGTATCGGAATGGTCCAGGCTGAACTTGATGGCGTAGTGCAGGCCGCGATAGCTTTCTTCAGAACCATCGATACAAACAAGTATATTGAACTTGTGGTTGACTGGGGCGCTGTCACTGTCGCTGCGGGGGTCACTATCGTTCATTCGATCGGCTCTCATATCTGTTATCTGTGCGGATTTGTGTCTGCCTGAGTCTAGCATGAAATTCCCGCCGGATACAGTGCTGTCTTGAAGGGGAAGCTCGTGGCGGAAGGGGGGCCATTTCCCTGTTATGCCATCAGTTTTGATTCGTCATATGTGCGGATTACAGAACAACCGGCCCTGGCCTGTAAGCAACGACCATGCAAAAAAGAGCCGTCGACCCGGTCGAAATCGGGGAAGTGTTATAACCTTCATCCGGTTTCCCGACATTAATGATGCAGAGTGCGACAGATCGGCGTTAAAAAATCAATCAAGTGCGATAAAAAAATTGACAGAGCCATTCAATTTGACGCATTCAGGGATATGAATGAACGGCTTGTAAATAAACGGGACGGAAAACACAAAATGGCCAGAATGAATCTCAAAAAACTGAGCATTTCAGAACTTGAAGAACTGAGAAATGAAATCGAACAGACCATAATCATGAATCGGGAAGAAAAGCGCCTTGCCATAAAAGAACAGGTGGAGGCCATTATCCTTGAAGCAGGTTTTACGGTCGATGAGGTTTTCGGCAAAATAAAAGGCAAAAAAGCCCCCCGTCCACCCAAATACCGCAACCCCGATGATCCTTCCCAGACCTATTCCGGCATGGGCCGTAAACCGGGCTGGCTGGTGGAAAAACTGGAAGCTGGCGCGGAGATAGATGATTTTTTGATCGGGTGAGGGCGTCCTTTTCTTTCGGTAAAGCTTTATCAGGTCGCCAGATCATGGATTTTGCACAGATCAAAAGGGCCAGGTAGAGGATACCATTTGGATATTTTAAAACATCCGGCCTCCTGTTCCTTCTTCCCCTTCCGGGCAATGACAACTGGTAAAGTCGACAAAATGTTGATATTTCATCTTTACAGCATGTCTGATTTTCAAGGAGGCATATATTCACGTGCTATTTGGTCCCTTAACCCGTTATTCAAATTATGATGTGGAATATTATTGAATAAAGCAATCGCAATTTTACCGAGGGTGAGAGTGACATAAGTAATCATTTTTTTACTTCAGGGGTAAGGTTCTGTCATAGCAGGAACTGTGATGAATAAAATCTCCCTTTGTATCCAATGCATCAGTCCGTGCCTCCTGACAACAGAAATGAGTAATTTGAATTCAGCAAAAAAGAACCTGCTGCTGGTATGGAAGATAAAAACAACAGGTTCTTTTTTTACTTTCCACAATGGTGGACAGGATTTTTTTGTCACGGCCCGTCCGGCAGGCACAAGGTGCACGCCAGACGGGCTGCGGTTAATTCCGGCAGGTGCTAGAAAATAAAGTCGCCGCTATCGATCTGGTCGAGCGCTATGCCTCGCACAGTGATCGTATTGCTGCCGTCCGAAATGACCGTATTGCCGCCGACCTCGGAAAGATGATGGGCGGCGAGATCGGCAAAATCGGCGATGTTTGTGACATCGGCAAGGTTGATTTTCTCCAGCCCGTCATTGGCAAAATCGTAGATTGTATCCGTACCGAAATTGTCCGCAAAAATGAACATATCGGTATCTGCTCCACCATAGAGCCGGTCATTGCCGGTCCCGCCATTGAGAAAATCAACGCCATTATTGCCGCTCAGCACATCATCTCCGGCACCGCCATCAACATGGTCACTGCCGTCATCGCCAAGCAAAATATCGCTGCCGTCGTCGCCGAACAGTGTATCGTCACCGCTCTCGCCACGCATGTAGTCATCTTGCGAACCGCCATAAAGCGTATCGCTTCCGGTTCCGCCATAAAGCGTATCATTGCCGTTGTCGCCATACAGCGTGTCATCCCCCTCGCGGGCAAACAGCAGATCCTGGCCGTCGCCGCCATGCAGTTCGTCATTGCCCTGTTCACCGCCCAGAATGTCGTTACCGCCATCACCGAAAAGGATATCGTCGTCGCCATAGCCGCGCAGATAGTCATTCCCTTCACCGCCATGCAATTCATCATTTCCGGCATCGCCATAGAGCTTGTCAACGCCCTCATCGCCGTAAAGAATATCATCGCCGTCATTGCCTGAAATACGGTCATTGCCGGAACCGCCATGCAGTTCGTCATTCCCGGCATCGCCCCTTATGGTATCGCGACCGGCATTGCCATATATGATATCATTGTCCTGATCACCGCGGGCATAGTCGTTGCCGTCGCCGCCATAGAGCGTGTCATCGCCGCGCCCGCCATACAGCTTGTCGTCGCCATCGTCGCCGTAGAGCAGGTCATTGTCATTGAGGCCCGACAGGGTATCGCGATCCGCGCCGCCATGCAGCTCGTCGCGTCCTTCATCGCCGCGCAATACATCGGTTCCGGCACCGCCCTCAAGGAGGTCATCGCCAGCTTCGCCGCGTACGAAATCATTGCCATCGCCGCCATACTGGGTATCATTTCCGTTTCCGCCAATCAGCTTGTCATCGCCGATGCCGCCATATAGCGTATCATCGCCGTCAAGGCCGTAGACGGAGTCGTTCTCGATGGTTCCTGTCAGGACTTCGCCCGCCCCGGTTCCGATGAACAAACCGACATCCTCGACCGAGATCGAAAGGTCTTGTGTGCTTGTCAGACCGGCGCTGTCGCTGACATTGATGGTAAGCTCATAAAGATTGCTGCCGGCTGCACTGCCTGGTGTTTCGAAATCCGGAGCAACAAGGAAGTGCAGGGCACCCGAGTGGGCATCAATGTCAAACAGAGCGGCATCGGCGCCACCGGCAATGGCCCAGGTGAGTGTATCGAGGGCGTCGGGGTCGCTTGCTTCAAGGGTGGTGACCAGAGTTTCGTTCTCGTCAACAGAAACGTTTGCCGACCCGGCAATAACCGGTGCTTCATTGACATCGGTGATGTCAATGCTAATCACCTGGTCATGATACAGTCCGTCCGCATCTGTCGCCCTTATGGTCAGATTGTGGGAGTTGGCGGTTTCATAGTCGAGTACCGCACCGTTTTTCACCCTGATCGTCGATCCGACAAGTTCAAACAGGCCCGACGGGTCATCAACAAGTTCGAAGCTGGCGACATTGTTTTCAGGGTCGAGGGCTGTGAGCACTCCGGCAATGGTACCGCCGGGTGCATTTTCTTCTAACGATGCGGTGCCTTTGCCGGCAAGCCAGTGTATTTCTGTCGGCGCTTCGTTGACATCGGTTGTTTCAATATAAAGTGTCTGGCTGCTGGCGCCACCAAGGCCATCGCTGCCGGTGACCTCGACTTCATATATATTATCGCCATTCAGATCGGCAGGGGCTTCAAAATCCGGTGCCTCAAGGAAAGAGAGCACGCCGCTTGCACTGTCGATCTGGAAAAGCGCTGCGTCAGCACCTCCGGTCAGGGAAAAGGACACTATATTTCCCATGTCGGGATCGGTCGCAGTAACGGTTGTTACTGTTGTGGTATTTTCGCTGGTTGAAACGGTCGGGGCACTGGTGAAAACCGGTGCTTCATTAACGTCATTGACAGTTACTGTGATAGTTTGAGCCGTTGTCCCGCCCTCGCCATCATCGGCCGTCACTTCAACCTCATAGATACCGGTACCGGCAGCGCCGGCCTGTGCCTCGAAATCGGGTGCCGTGACAAAAGCCAGCGCGCCACTGGCCGCGTCGATCTCGAAAAGGGCAGCATCTGCGCCACCCGTAATTGAAAAGGCGGGTGTTGATCCGGTGTCGCTGGCGGTGACAGTCATCACCGAAGTGGTGTTTTCGTCAACCTTTACGTCGGATGAGCTGGTGATGACCGGCAGGGCGTTGCCCAGCCAGACACTGGCGGCACTGCCCGCATTGGCGACAGCGATATCAATGCTGCCATCACTGTCAAGATCGCCGGTTGCCAGACCCTGACTGTTGGCCGATCCGAGAATCTGGCCACTATCGGAGAAACTGCCGGTGCCGTCGTTCAGCCACAGCTGATTGCCCCCGGCCAGTGTGTTGGCGAAGAACAGGTCAAAATCGCCATCACCGTCAGCATCTGCAATCGCGACATCCTGAGTGTAACTGACCACACCGTGAAGGGATTGTCCCTGGCTGAAACCGCCCTGACCGTCATTGAGCCAGATGCGGTTTTCCTCTCCATAATTCGAAATGACCATATCAAGGTCGCCATCGCCGTCGAGATCGCCAAGGGCGACGGCTGTGCTCAGATCGGATACGGGCAGAGCGCCGATGTCGGTGAAGACGCCGGTCCCGTCGTTCTGCCAGATGTGGTTTTCACCAAAATTGGCCGTCACCATATCGAGATCGCCATCACCGTCGAGGTCGCCAAGCGCGAGCCCGTTGCCAAGGCCTGTTCCAAGCTGTTGTCCACTGTCGGAAAAGTGACCGCTGCCGTCATTGAGGCGCACAAGGTTATGTCCGTAACCGGCGATCACCATGTCGAGATCACCATCGCCATCCACATCACCGAGGGCGATATCCCGAGCGAGACCGGTTCCCTGTGACTGGCCGCTGTCTGTGAAGTGGCCGGTCCCGTCATTGAACAAAACCCGGTTGTCGCTTCCATATGCGGCGGTGGCCATATCGAGGTCGCCATCGCCATCAAGATCACCAAGGGCAATGGCAGTCGTCGGGGATGAAACGGGTGTATGGAGGCTGTTGGTGAAATTGCCGCTACCGTCATTGAGCGATACGAGATCGGCGCCGTTGCTGGCGGTTACCATATCAAGGTCACCATCGCCATCCACGTCACCCAGTACAACATCTTCGCCAAATTGAGATTGCTGAATGGAGAAACCGGTTGTAAAATTCCCTGTCGCTTCTGTCCGGACATCGACGCGGATGGTACTGATTGCGGATGTGTTGCCATCGCCATCATCAAGCGTCACAGAGACAAGACGCGCTGACGTATCTGTTGCCCCGGCATTGGTATTTTCGTAGGTCAGGGATTGAAGCAGAGTTTGAACATTTGATGAATTGGCGGCCGCATTGAGGGCAATGGCGAGATCGTTGCCCGGGGCGAGCGGATTGACAAGCGTTCCGAAGACGATACCGTCAACGCTGATATCCGATCCGGCTATATTATTGGAAAAGCTGACAGATCCGCTGTCATCAAGGCCGAGCAGGTCTTCGCCTGGCTGCCTGTTGGTGGTGATCGAGACATTGAGTACGCCGCCGTCAAAATCAGCCGAATCACTATCCACGAGACCCGCGGGGCGGGGTGTCATGCCTCCGGCGCCTGTTCCACCCGTCGCGGCATCAAGTCTGACAGCTCCCTGTCCCTTGATGAAGCTTACCTGATCGCGGTCCAGACCTGTGATAACCGGTACTACCATTTACCTGAATCCTTCTACTACTCATGACGTTAAGGTTGCCAAGCCTAGAAGGAACGGCGTTAAAAAAAGATTAAGGCAGGAGAGGCGTCAGTGGTCGTCTGGTACTTTGTTCCGGGGAGTATTGGCGCAAAGTCAATGTTTTTTCAATCATTTGAGCTTCCGTCCGGAGGACGAAAAAAAATGAATGTGACATTGTGACCATAAGGATAAAAAGGGTACGGAATATCTGATCCGGTCTGAACAGGTTGCAGAATTCAATCCGGAAAGATGTTGTATGATTCGTGTTAGAATATAAAATCGAAGGAACCAAGATCGGCAGCGGCAATGCCCCGGATGGTGATGGTGTTGATTCCATCGCTAATCACGGCATTGCCTCCGGCCTCGGACAGATGGTTGGCTTGCAAATCGGCAAGGTCGACGATGGCCGTGACCGCAGAAAGGTCGATTCTTTCAAAATTGTTGTGAGCGAAGTCGAAAATGATATCATTGCCGAAATTGTCGGCAAAGATGAAGCTGTCATTGCCGGCACCGCCAAACAGCCGGTCATTGCCGCTGCCACCGGTGAGAGTGTCACTCCCGGCATCGCCTTGCAGTGTATCGTCGCCAGAGCCACCGAGCAACGAATCAATCCCGTCGCGACCGTAGAGCAA
>JALXEI010000210.1 GCA_027069645.1 Hyphomicrobiales bacterium | reverse complement strand
CAGACAGTTTCGTGGTTATGGATCCCCGCCTGCGCGGGGATGACAAATAAAAACAACCGGTTGGGAGAAACGCCCTCAAAGCTGTATGGGGCGTATTTCATGCGATTGCCCTGCCATTTCGACCCTGTTTATGAGTTTATGACCTAGAGCCACCAGTAATATGCATTTGTTTTTGTTTGCCCTTTCAACGCGTTCCTTACTTGCTGCCCCTGGGTCCCGGTTCTGCGCTATCGCTGGCCCGGGAAGCGAAACGGTTAACGAGTATGAAATATGCAATCCGGTTTTACGAGGCACCAGGTTCCGGGCCTTGCGTGGTTTCATTGATCGGTGCAGCCTTGCGATAGTCTTCCGGCAGGGCGAGGACCGGCTCGCCAAGATGATAGCCCTGGAGATAGGTGATTCCCATATCGTGCAGCATTTTGATGGTTTTTTCATCGCCGACACATTCGGCAACCACTTCCAGATTGAACTGTCTGGCGAGATCGGCCAGCATTTTGACAAAGATCTGGTCGTCCCGGTTCTCCAGCATGTTTTCAACAAAGGAACCGTCGATCTTCACGAGGTCGAGGCCCAGCATTTGCAGATTGCGGAATGAATTGTAGCCGGTGCCAAAATCATCCATTGCCACCCGGCACCCCAGTTGCTTGACCTGTTTGACAAACAGGCAGCTTTCCTCGATATCCTGGATGGCCGCCGTTTCTGTGATCTCGATAATCAGCCGGCGGGTCAGCGACAGATCTCCGGCCGTCAGTGACTTGAGCAATTCCAGCCAGTTATTGTCGGTTGCCGTCAGCCCCGAGACATTGATGGTCAGGGTCAGCTCGGGATGGTGGCGGGCAACATCGACTGCCAGTTCCAGCACGCGGTAATCCAGCAGACGTATCAGCCCGAGTTTTTCGGCAACAGGGATGTAGTTACCGCCGGAAACGATTTCGCCGTCCGGCTTTTTGATGCGCAACAGGCATTCATGGATCTCGGTTTCAAGCGTATCCGAGCGCACGATGGGTTGCAGTGCGAGGACAAGTCGTTGCTGGCGCAGGGCAACAATCAGTTCGTCGGCGATTTCGCGATTGCGTTTGCGCGTTTCGGTTTTGCCTTCATCGGGATTGAAGGCGATGAACATATCATGCGGTTTGGCCTTTGCCCTCGCCAGCGCTTCGAGGGCAAAGCCGATGGCTTCGGAAACGGTTTCGGCCTGATCGGGAAGAAGAACGCCGCCGATGGATATGGTGACGGCCACCGGCCCGAGGCTGGTTTTGATGACATCATCACGAATGGAACGTAACAGACGTTCGGCGGTACCGGCCATAGCTGCGGGGCTTGCATCTTCCAGCAGCAGACCGAACTTGTTGCTGGAAAACCGGCCGATAATATCGCCCTCGCGCAACTGTTTGCGAATACGTCCGGCGATGGCCGCAATCACCTCGTCGCCGGTATCGAATCCGAAGGCATCATTGATCATCAGCAGATTGTTGATCCCGACCACCATCAGGGCATAGCTGTTGTCGCTGCCGGAGCTGTCAAGCAGGGCATCGGATATGGCTTCCCACAATTCGCCACGATTCATCTGTCCTGTGAGTTGATCATGGCGGGACAGATAGTTCAGTTTTTGCTCTCTCTCATGGCGTTCGCCAATAAGCCGGACAACACCTTTGGCACGGGCCGGTGTTCCGTCCGCCGCTTTTGACCAGCGACCGTGATCCTCGACCCAGAGGCAATCGCCATTCCGGTCCTTGCCAAGGCTGTACTGAATGGAATAGCCGGTGCCCCGTTCATCCTGTTCCTTGCCGGAATTCAGGATTGTCTCGCGGCGCGAGCGGGGCAGCCCCTGCGTGATCAGTGTGCCATAACCGGCACCGGTTCGTAGCAGATTGAGATCTTCAATACCCAGTATTTGCGGGGCGTTGGGGGCCCAGACCATTTTATCGGTTGCAAGGTCCCAGTAATAGGCTGTTTCATCCGCAGCCGTCAAAATGGAATTGAGGCTGAAAGACGATTTTTGCGGGCCTTTTTTATCGGGACTGGCAATCGTGCGGGAGTTTGCCATAGGGCAGCCTTATGCTCCTGTCTGTTTTTCGCAACAAGGGGATAATCGTTCCTGTGCACTTGCAAACCATAGAAGGCAACGGTTAAGATTTCGGTAACTGTCTGTGTTCGGGCGCGACAGTAAACCGGGTCTTGCAGGGCATCTGGCCCTGTTCTTGCTCTCATTGAGATACAGGTCATTGATCTGTTCGATCTGGTGCTTCATATCGGGACATATTGAACATGAAAGCAACGGCAAAACAGCGCAGGGAGAATCGCGCGAGGGCGCTTGCGCCTTTCGCTTCAACGGTACCCGCCGGTTCGCACGCCGAACCGGGAGAAGGGCAGAATATCCCGAACCCACATCGCCCTGTTCGAGCCGGTGCGCCGTTTCTGGTGCAACTGCTGAGACAATATGAAAGTGCAGAAGCGGCGGCGAAAAGGCGGGCCGAGGCGCGCCATATTGCCAGTTGCCGTTATGGGCAGCCGCGCGCCCGAACAGTTCTTCGGGATCTTGTTCAGGCGTGATGCTCATACCAACCGCCCTTGCTATTGACCCGTTGCACCGGAGCGATTTTTTCCGGCAGGGCTGGAGCACGAGGCGACGTGGTACCAGTACCACTAGCCGAGTGATCCGGTGCTGCCGGAAAAAATCGCCCGGCCCTTCGGGTGGGGCATAGCGGCCCATCTGGCTGGCATTTTGCGCTTGCAAGATACGAAGGTATCGAGCGGCGCACAATCTACCAGCCATATGAGCCGCTATGATCCCATGCAATGGGTCAATATCAAGGGCGGTTGGTATCACACTGAAGTTCGAACTCATGCCTTTTCCCTGTCGGCAACAATATTTGTTTTCCCGGTCGTCTCCCGGAGTTGCGGGATGGTTACGGTGAATTCGGCTCCTTCTCCCGGTCGGGAACTGACCTCGATGGTGCCTTTCATGCGGGTAATGATTTGCCGCGAGATGGCGAGCCCGAGGCCAATTCCGCGGGCGCCGGGGTGTTTGCGCTGATATTTGCCAAAAATGTCTTTTTGATCCTCGGGAGGGATGCCAGGGCCATTATCGGCGATAATGGTCGTGAACCTGTCGTCCTGTTCAAGGGTTCTGATTTCCACCCGTGGCTGCTCGTTGTCACAGAACTTGATGGCGTTGGACAATATGTTGATATAAACCTGCTTGAGGCGGTCGGGATCGGCCCGGGTTGACCAGTTGCTGTCGATGCTGTGATCAACAAGCGTGACTTTTTTCCGACTCACCAGTCCGTCGAGCGAGGCGATGGCATCGCGCAAAATCCGGGTTGGCTGTACCATGCGTGCGTCCCACGGGCCATAGTCATTTTCCAGCAGGTTGATGTCAAGGATTTCATCAAGAAGGCGTGTCAGGCGCTGGCTCTCGGTGACGATGATATTGAGAAAGCGGTCCTGTTTGTCGCGCTCCAGATCCCGGTTTTCCAGCAGGATTTCCGAAAAGGAGCGGATCGAGGTCATGGGCGTGCGCAATTCATGGCTGACATGGCTGAGGAATTCGTCCTTGTGCCGGTCGAGGCGCTTCAACTGCGCGTTGGCACTGCGCAGGCGGGCTGTGGTTTCTTCCAGTTCAATGGATTTCTGCTCCAGCCTGTGGCTGTAGGCAATGACCTGCTGGGTCTCGTCGAGAATCTCGATCATTTCGTCAATGCCGATCATTTCGCCCTTCACAACACGCGAGACCATGATGCGGGCTGAGGCTGCGCCGATGCTGCCTGCCATTTGCCGTTCAACAGCCGCCACTAGCGCCGCATCGGGTTCGGGGAGATCGCTCACCCCCTGTTTGCGTGAAAAGTCCCGGAACAGTTTTTGGGTCGGGCCACGCCCGAGAATGCGCTGACTGAGCGCGACCAGTTCGCCCGATTGCACGGCCGGGCCGGAGAGGTGGAAGTCGGTCTTGACGGGTCTTTTGAAGGCATCGACAAACAGGGAGCCCTGCAAGCGCTCAAGCGGGCCTCTGCGTGTCAGCAGGGAGACAAAAATATAGAATAGTATATTGGCGCTGTAGCTCCAGAAAAGCGAATGCACAAGCGGATCCCAGCCTGTGGCGCCGAACAGGGCTTCCGGGCGCAGAAAGGAAAGGTTGAAAAGGCCGTTTTCGAGAATCCCGGAGACAAGTCCTGCGTGTTCGAATACCGGCACCAGCAGGGTGAAGGCCCAGAGCGTGAAACCGGCGACAAGTCCCGCGAGGGCCCCTGTTTCGGTGCCGTTTTTCCAGAAGATCCCGCCGATAATGACCGGCAGAAACTGGGCCGAGGCGGCAAAGGCAATCAGGCCGATGGAGGCCAGTGCATTGGAGCCGGTGGAGAAGCGATAATAAATATAGCCAAGCATCAGAATGGCAAGGATCGACAGGCGGCGAATGGTCAAAAGGATACGGGTAAAATCACCGCCGCGCTCCAGTTCAGCATGACGAAAACGGAGCAAAACCGGCATCACCAGATGGTTGGAAATCATGATCGACAGCGCCATGCTGGCAACAATCATCATCGAGGTGGCCGATGAGAAACCGCCGATAAACGCCAGCAGGGAGAGTTCCTTGTAGCCAAGTGACATGGGTACGGTGAGCAGGAAGCGGTCGGGATTGGCCCCTTCCGGCAGCAGGGTCAGACCGGCAACGGCGATGGGAATGACAAAGAGCGAGATCAGCAACAGATAGAGCGGAAACAGCCAGGAGGC
>JALXEI010000209.1 GCA_027069645.1 Hyphomicrobiales bacterium | reverse complement strand
TTTGGTGTCGAAGCGGATCGGCAAACGTGGCGGGCTGGGGGCTCTGCACGGGGGCGGAGCTGATTCCGGTGCGGGAAGTGGTGGCGGCGGCGGTCTGCTTGGTGGCGGGCGGGGGGGTGATGGCAAGAAGGGTGGCGGCCTTCTCGGGGGCTTGCTGGGCAATAAAAAAGTGCGTGAAATGGCTGGCGACAGGCTTGGCAAGATGATGGGCGGTTCCGCAAAAGCCGAGCCTGAAATGAATGATCAGCCTGCCGCGCGGCCGAACTATGGTCTTGGCAATATCAAGCGCTTTGCCTATACCGGCATTGGCGCGATGGAACTGGGCGTGGCAAAAGATCCCGCTGCCGACGGGGCTGATGTTACGGCGGTTATGGAATTCCAGAATTTTGACTGGAAGCTCACCGGGCTTGTACCGCGTACAAGATAGAAACCGGCGTGCAAACCTGCGCTTCTTTTGGTTGTTGACGTTCTCCTTGCGGTGGTCGGGATATGGATCAATACTTGCCGCAAGGGGCAATGACGGGTTCTGGTGACGAGCGGACATAGTCTATGAAGATGGCTCTTGATTTTCAAAAACTGTTCGGGAGCGGTGCGCCTTCGTTCAGGGGGCCTGACAGGCCGCGCGAGGCTGAACTGGTTGCTGTTCCGCAAAATCCCGTCCCTGCCGATGGCAAGGTTGGTTATGTAACCAGTAGCGGCGGGGTTCGTTTGCGTTATGCCTTGTGGCGCGGCACCAGCAAACATCGTTTTGGCACCGTATGTATTCTGCCGGGGCGCGGTGAATTCATTGAAAAATACAGCGAAACCATATCTGATCTGCGTCGTCGCGGTTTTACCGTGGCGACCTTTGACTGGCGGGGGCAGGGCGGTTCGGATCGTGAACTGGCAAATCCGCGCAAGGGGCATGTGACCGATTTCAGCGAATATGACGAGGATTTGCACAGCTTTGTCAAACAGGTATTGTTGCCCGACTGTCCGGCGCCGTTTTTTGCGCTGGCCCATTCAATGGGGGCTCACATATTGTTGCGCAATACGGCTTATGAAAGCTGTCAGTTTGAGCGGGCGGTCATGGTTGCGCCGATGCTCAAACTGATGCAACTGCCCGTCAGCGAGCGACTGGTTCGTCTTTTTGTGGAAACAGCCTCGATCGCCGGTTTTGCCGATGCCTATGTGCCAGGTGGCAAGGATATGGCCATCGAACAGCAGCCGTTTGAAGGCAATGTGCTGACATCTGACAGGGTGCGCTACGAGCGGTTTGAAAAGGTCCTCGAAGCGGCCCCCTGGCTGGGGACGGGTTCACCCACCAATGGCTGGCTGTTTGCTGCTTTTCGCTCCATGAGTGAACTGGCCGCGACGAGCTTTCCAGGGCGCATAAAAGTGCCGGTGCTGATGGTATCCGCCTCCAATGACAGCATTGTTTCAAGTGAGGAAATACAAAAATTTGCGCAGCGTGCCCGTATGTGTCGCCTTGCGGTCATTCCGGGCGCACGTCACGAAATCATGCAGGAATGTCAGATCTATCGTGAGGAATTCTGGGCGGCTTTTGATAAATTTATCCCCGGCACCCCGGAATGGGAAGAGGTCTGAGCCCGGTGTGTTTTTCAGCAGGCTGTTAGCCTGCCTTCATTCGTTCAGGACGGTCAGCGCCTTGTCATGCAATGTTCGGTTGGACGTGGCAAGGATGGTGCCGCCCTGTGCCGGGTTGCCATTGTCCCAGGTCGTGACAACGCCACCAGCGGCCCGAATAATCGGAACAAGGGGGGCAATGTCATAGATGGCAAGTCCCGCTTCGCAGACAATATCCACCAGCCCGAGGGCCAGAAGGCAATAGGCGTAACAGTCGTAACCATAGCGGGTCATGCGTGTTTTCCCGGACAGAGCCTGGAATTTTCGCCACTCGTCCGGTGCGGTGAAGTGTTCGGGGGCGGTGCTCGACAGCACGGCGTTTTCAAGGTCCGTGACCGAACCGGTGGCAAGTTTTTGCGTTTCGCCCATTTGGTTGCGTTGATAAATGGCGCCCTGCGGTCCGCCAAGGAAGCGTTCGCCGGTAAAGGGCTGGTTCATCATACCCAGGACAGGCTGGCCGTTTTGCGACAGGCCGATCAGGGTTCCCCATGTCGGGGCGCCCATGATGAAAGCTCTTGTGCCATCAACAGGGTCGAATATCCAGCACAGTTCGGCGTCGGTGTTGCGGTCGGGAAATTCCTCGCCGATGATCCCGTGATCCGGATAGCGCCTTGCGATGAGGTCGCGCATGATGCGCTCGGCCCCCCTGTCAGCTTCTGTCACCGGATCATAAATGCCCTTGCCGTGTTTTTCCTCAATGGCAAGACCCGAGCGAAAATAGTTCAGCACGACTTTTGCGGAGCAGTCGGCAAGATCGTGTAATGTATTGATATATTCGGCCATATCTGTGGTAATATCGCCACTGTCGGTGTCGTCTGTGGGGCGGTTCGCCATAAAAAGCTCTTTCCTGGTGTGAATAACAATGTTTTCACGTGTGTAATTTTACAACATCTCGGTGCTAAAATAGCACTATGGATTGGTTGCGGATTGTGTGGGGCGATGTGAACAGCTATATTTAACCTGTCTAAACATATCAGGCCATCGCATATCGTGGCAGTATGGATTGTCTGAAGTTGGATTATTTCCTCTCTGTGAAAAAAGATCGCAAGTTTCGGCTTGCGATCTTTTTTGTGTCTGAATACCAGCCGGTTTGCCGTCAGGTGGTGATGCGATGTCGAGGTCTGAGCGGCTCATTCGGCAGCCAGCCGGGTCGTTAAAGACAGATCCGGAAGGGCGCGCATGATCTTTTCACTCAACCGCATCATGTTTTTGCGCAGCTTTTCAAATCCTTTATGTTTTTTCATCGTCCGTTCATCAAGGTAAAGTCGCCGGTTGATTTCAATCTGCAAGGCATGAACGCCGGTTTCCGGCCGGCCATATTTGCGCGTCACATATCCCCCTGCATAGGGTTTGTTGACGGAGACAATATAGCCCATGCTCTGGAGTTCCGCGCGCACAAGATGGGTCAGTTCATAGTCGCAGCTTTTGTCAAACCGGTTTCCAAGTACAAAATCGGGCGGCACAAGTTTGAAGCCGGGGAGTTGTCCCGAAGGCATGGAATGGCAATCAATCAGTATGGCTTGCTGATATTTTTCAAGGGCATTGTCCAGAAGCGTGCGCAAGGCCCTGTGGTAGGGAAAATAGAGATGATTGATGCGTTGCAGGGCATCATCAAGGGGAAGCGGTCGGGAATAGATCTGTCGGCCTTCCGAGACGACACGGGCAATCACCCCCAGACCGCTTTTGACCTTCACCGTATCGCTGATGGCAAAATCGGGCAGGGGTTCTGCAAACAGTTTCGGATCAAGTTCAAAAGGCTGGCGGTTGAGATCAAGATAGGCACGCGGCACAAGAGAATGAAGAAAATGCGCGCCCTGTGCGGCTGTATGAGCAAAAAGCTGATCGACAAAGGCGTCTTCGGAGCTGCGTAATTGCGTCGGATTCAATCGGGACTGATCGATAAAGGACGCGGGATAGAGGCGTCCGCTGTGGGGAGAGGTAAAAACAAACCTTCCCGCCAGGTCGTTCACGGGTTGCAAAAGGGGGGTAGTGACAGAACCGCCAGGCGCGATGATTTCAAAGGCCGGTTGAAAGTGATCAGGGATTGTTTTGCGTTCTCGTGTTGCCATCGCGTCGAATTGCTGCCCGGATAAAGTCAGGTTCATACCGTGTTTTAGCCCATATTTTCCCCTATGACAAAGCGTGTGGTGAATCGTCGTAAAGGGTTGTTGATTGTCAGCTTCCGGTTACGGTCGGTTTTCCACTGTGTTGAGCGAGTCGACCTGTGAAACTTCCGGTTTCCTGTGGAATGTCGTGAAAGCTGGGCTGAATGAGGACGCCTGTTTTTACACCGGTTACATTATTTGTTATGGTTATAGCCATAAGATATGTGACAGACGAAGGCGTGTCTGCCAGGCTGTTCCAGGGGATGCTCAGGGTTCGGGGCAAATGTGCTCGCGCGTTGAGGCGTTTCAAAAACGGGACGCGGATCGGTAAAAAATGTATCCAGGTCGAATTGATCTGGCAGGTCAGGTTGTAGAGAAATCGAAGGCAGGAAAAAGATGGCGGTAAATGAACCCCGGAATATGAGCATGCAACGTATCCTTCTGGCTGAAGATGATGACGATATGCGCGGTTTCCTTGAGCGCGAGTTGAAAAAAGCCGGCTATGATGTGGTGTCGTTCGGGAACGGACTGGCGGCCTATGAGCGCCTTTGTGAAGAACCCTTTACCCTGCTTCTGACCGATATCGTCATGCCGGAAATGGACGGCATTGAACTGGCTCGTCGTGCCGCCGAATTTGATCCGGACCTGAAAATCATGTTTATCACCGGCTTTGCGGCCGTGGCGCTCAATCCCGACAGCCAGGCGCCCAAAGACGCACGGGTGCTGTCCAAACCCTTCCATTTGCGTGATCTTGTCAGTGAAGTTGAACGCCTTGCCCTTGAAGACTGACTGTCATTAGGCCGTAAACTCATAAACAGGATCGAAATGGCAGGAGCAGATTTGTTTTCCTGCAAGGCGCAAGTTCGCAGGAAACCTTCCGGTTTTCAAGAGCTTGCAACACAGCGGGGGAGCAAATATGCCCTGTCCGCAGGATGCCAGAAGCGCTGCAATCCGCGGCCAAAATGATCTTGCTCGTACGAGAGTACGCGCTGCGATCATTTTAAC
>JALXEI010000208.1 GCA_027069645.1 Hyphomicrobiales bacterium | reverse complement strand
GGGGTTTCCGGTTATTCGTCCGCGATAGAAAAAGAATGTTTTTGATTGTTCGGAAGGCTTGCCATGCGGTCTCCACAAGGTCATATCAGGGAGAGGTGGTGTGTTGGTTATGCAGTATTTCCGATGATTATAACATTGCTGACCCGCCTGATATGATATAGCTTTTTAAAAGTATTGGTGTCGTGACCTGCCAGGGGAAGATCATGGTATTATTCGAGGGCCGAAGTTTAGGGATTGCATTACTGATATTATTCGGATTATTCGCAGGTGATCAGCTGTTTTTGGAACCGGTATCACCGGCAAGGGCTGCCGGGACCACAAGTTATGTTGACGAGGAATATTTTTTTAGTAAAGTCAAAAAGACAATGCACGCGCGCAGGCTCAGCCAGACGCAATTTGAAACCTATCTCAATCTGATCAGATATTTCAACACCCATCCGGAAATAACCGACCGGCGCTGGCTGGCCTATGTCATGGCGACGGCCTGGCATGAAACACAGTTGAGACCGGTACGCGAGGGGTTCAAAAAAACCGATGCCGCGGCACGAAAGCATGTGGCCTGGATGTACAGAAAACACCTGATTGTCTTGCCCTATCATCTCCCTGATCCCGTAACCGGTCATGTTTATTACGGTCGAGGCTATGTGCAACTGACCTGGGCCGTCAACTACAAGAAACTGGGGGCCGCGATCGGTATGGGCGATGCGCTTTATCGCAATCCCGATCTTGTCCTGAAGCCCGAGATCGCTTCAAAAGTGCTTTTTGTCGGTATGATCAAGGGAAAATTTCGCTACAGTAAAAGAAGGCATCCGCGGGGCTGGCAGAAACTGAAACTGTTTTTCAACGACAGAGCTTCAAACTGGAGCGGGGCGCGCAATATCATCAATGGTGATTTGCGGAAAAATGGCAGGCGGGTCGGCAGTTACGGGAAGAAATATTTCAAGGCCATTCGCCTGGTATCGAAACCTCCGGCCGATGAAGAGACGCCCTTTCCCCCCGAGGATCAGGAAGTCAGGCCGGATTTGCCCGGTACGGGTGTAGCCGGAGGTGGACCATCTGCAACGCCTCCGGCGGAAGGGGCGGATAGCGGCGCATCTTCCGGGGCGGGGCAACCTGAGGAGCCGGACACCGGAACGGGAACGGCTGCGGATACAGATACCGGTGCGCAGGCCCCGGGCCCTGTTGCGGGAACAGGGGAAACGGGCACCGCCTCGGAAAATGATGACGGAAGTGAAGTTGTCCCCCATTTGCCGGGAACCGGAGAAATTGCCACCGGTGACACGGCGCCATCTGATGAAACAGCGACGGACGGGACACCGTCAAATCCTCCGGATGTGGCCGGTCCTGTCGAGGGAGACCCGGAAATTGCCCCCATACCTGTTGAAAATCCTGTCCCTGAGGAAACACAGCCGAACGGGGGAACAGGGGAGACGAATGAGCCGCAGACGACATCACCATCCGGCGATACAGGTGATGCGGATAGCGGGACCGGTTTGGCCACAGACAGTCAGGCGGGGGGCAATGGAACTCCGGATATGTCGGCAAATGGTGCAAATGGCGAAGCGGAAACAGGAACCGACGGGAACACGAGTGAGACAGCGCCTTCGGGTGCGGAAACCGGGACAACGAATGTCGATGGCCAGACCTCACAGCCTGCGGAAACCCCAAACCGAAAACGGGGCTGGTGGGAAACTGTGAAATCATTCTTTGCGAAATATAGCAAATATGTGTGGAAATTTTAACGGGCTGCCGGTAGCCATTACAAGAACAGGAGAAATGTCGTGAGTAGAAACACAAGCATCATTTTGAGTCTGGCCGTTCTGGCAGGCTGCTTCACGATCATGCCAGGCACTGGCATACAAATATCCGCTGCCCTCGATATCTTTAACGGTGAAATCGACAAGCGCAAGGGCGTGACAAAGCGCCCTCAACGTGCCACAAGGTCTCTTGTTTCAAAGAAAAAGAGCGACTTTACGGCGCTCGCGACCAAAAAGCAGGTGCTGATTGATATCAGTGTCGTTCTTGACGGGAAAACCAGATATCAGGTGCTGACCCGTACAGAAGACGATAACCGGCGTTACAATGTCGGATGCCGGTTCGGAGCCTGGGGGCAGTTGCCAATGGGGTTCGGGGTTGAATATTTCATTGCCACGAGTGACGCTGGCGGAGAGGAAGTCAATCTGGTTGTTTATCCCGGCTCACGATCCGAAAATCCCGACAATGATGTTTCCTGTGTCTACAACAAAAAATATCCCAAATCGGCGGTTCTGCGGGTTCGGGGACTTTACAAGGTGACGGTCAATAACTACCCCAAACGCACAGATATTCAGTTGCGCCCCATTTCACGCAACAGTCTCAGCCCCGAAGATCGCAAAAAACTGCAATAACCGGGGCGGGGGCAATTAGGCCGCAAACTGATAAACAGGGTCGAAATGGCAGGAGCAGATTTGTTTGCCCGCAAGGCGCAGGTTCGCAGGAAACCTTTTGGTGTTCAAGAACCTGCAACCACGGCGGGGGAGTGAATATGCCCTGTCCGCAGGATGCCAAAAGCGCTGCAATCCGCGGCCAAAATGATCTTGCACGTACAAAGTACGCGCGGTGATCATTTTAACCTCGTATTTTTGCGCTTTTGGCACCATTCCCGATCCTGTTTATGAGTTTATGAGTTTATGACCTGGGATGAGGTTGGCCAGCCTGAATCGCACATCGCCGTTACTTTCCCCCAGTAACCAGCGGAGCATGACACGGTTTTCAACACCATCAAAAGTTTGACCGCAGGTGACAAGGTGGTTTCGAGCCTGATCGTTTCCGGGTAGCAGGCTTTGAGACCATCAAGGCTGGTCAGCACATCCATCATTCCCGCCAGTGCGTCCTCGGCCAGTTCCTTGCGTCCATCCGGCGTATCATAGGCGTTGATGTCGGCAGCCAGCGAACGGCTGTGCGAGAGGTAGTGTCAGTCCTCTGGATTTTCTCAGTTCTCTGATTTGGTTTTCCATGAGATAATTTCAAACATATAGATGCATTTAACTGTTCTTTTACACTGTTGCAGCATCTCAGTGTGAATACAGACCTGTAAGCGTGGTCGTCTGTGTTACTCAAACGACAAGCATGAGGACCGTCGTCATGGCCTTTTTTTCGGCAATCGCAACCAAAGACCAGCTCAAACGTCACGTTTATAAGCTTGAAAAGGAGCTGCAAAGCCTCAAGCAAGAGAGAGAGACAAAAAAACTCTCATCGATCAAGTGCATGCCCTCCGTAGTATCATTGACGGAAACAGTAATTTCCAAGCTGAATTAGTTGCTTACTATAACAACCCTAATAAGCGGATCGAAGGTATCGATTCATTCTCTATCGGAGGAGCCAAAAAAAGAGACATATTCATTACCAAAAAAGACCACGGTCCTGATGTCAATAAGCTTGCAAATACACTCATCGAACGGGTTAACCGCCTCCAATATTGGCTCGACTCGGCTAGAATGACCACACAAAAGTGTCAAGATCTCATTGTTGCTTGGGGTGACAGAACGCTTTCTAAAGATCAGATGCAGTATATTACTCAAATCCACGAAGAGTATCACCAATTTGACGAGGATGACGGCATTGAAACACCTGAACTCATCATCTACTGTGACGAGTACCATCGCGAGCCTTTAAGAAAAGTCATTAAGACTTTCGAGCCTTACCCAGAAAAAGTTGAGGAATTAGAAATAGGACGAGGTCCTCGGTTCGACAACAAAGGCAATCTTATCATGTCAACAGACGATTACTTCGAGACGGAGAGGCCTTGGGAAGGCTGGTATAGCTTCTCGGGCCATGTCAGACCTCACCCCTACAAGAAAAACTATGAACTCCGCTGGTGGGCAGAACACGAAAGATTTCGCGATGGTGTCTGGGAAACAGTCAGAGGCCACTACAAAGAGGTTCTAGTAAGAGTCTGATATATCACAGTCTTAAGGGGAGTGCAGTCAGAAACGCCCCTCCTCATTCGTAATGAAGAAACATGCTGTGCACAATTATCGTTTGGTCTTCCTCTATAAGCTGGTATACTAAGCGATGCTGAATATTGATTTTTCTTGAAAAGCAACCTCTTAGATCACCGACTAATTTTTCAAAAGGAGGAGGTTTCTTGAAGGGGTTTTCTCTCAGTTCAGCTAGCATTCTTTCGACTTTTTGCCCTAAGTTGGCAGATTTCAGTTTTCTCACATCTTTTTCTGCTCTTTTTTTATATTTTACTGTCCAATTCACCAGTCAAGCTCCTCAGTACAATCAGAATAGTCAGAATTCCTAGATTGTTTTACAGAGTCGATTAGATCAGTGTCTTTCATCAAATAATAGGTTTCAAGGGCACTGTGGTAGTTTTCCGCATAGTCTCGCCCCCATGATCCAAACGTTTTTCCAGATGCAAGAGCGGACGATAATTTCTTTTCGACGGAAATAAAAACCTTATGTAATTCAGGGCAAAAATTAGGAGACTTTTCCAAAAGGTTGGGAACTTTTCCCATTGATAAAATCATCAGGGCATCTAACATTCCGTCAATCGCCTCAAAGCCATGTCCCTCTAGTTTTCGATATGTACAAAATTTGAGCCCACCTTTTAAGGTGTCAACCAATCCTTCAATCTGAATTGCAATCCAAGGAAAATCAAATAATACACGGCATAAAATTGCTACTGCCAAATAGGTTGGCTCGAAGATAAATTCAACACGAGCGTCACTCGGCATCTCATTATCATCTGGTGAAA
>JALXEI010000207.1 GCA_027069645.1 Hyphomicrobiales bacterium | reverse complement strand
CCCGTACAAGCATCTCGTGCCGCTGCCCGTTTTTATCCGCATCCGTTTGCACAATCTCGTACCTTTTCATTCTCAACGCATTGCATTTTGATCAGTGGGAGAACTATATCGGGAAGCATAAAGACCGACCTTTGTCTTCCCCGCAGGGTCTGTTAACAAGTCCGCTCCCCGGACAAGCGCAGCGCAGATCCGGGGTCCAGTGCCGCAAATTATATACTCTGGTTTTTGTTTATTTTTTCAACAGGCTCCCTGCTTACCACCCCTGGATCCCCAGGGCAATCGCATGAAATACGCCCCATACAGCTTTGAGGGCGTTTCTCCCAACCGGTTGTTTTTATTTGTCATCCCCGCGCAGGCGGGGATCCATAACCACGAAACTGTCTGTTTGGCCGTTTTGCCAACAGGTTCCGGTGACCTGATCATCGTGCCGTAACCCGCAAAGCTGCGGCGTATGGATCCCCGCCTGCGCGGGGATGACATCGGAAAGTGCACAAAATTGCGTATTTTTCATGCGATTGCCCTGCCAGGATCCCGGTTCTGCGCTATCGCTTGCCCGGGAAACGAAACATCGCGACGGAACGATAATCATAAATCAATCTTTTTGCTTCCTGGAACTATACCAGTCCGTTTCGATGCCAACGCATCTACTTTTGCAAAAGGCCCTTTTTATAACGGCGGCCATTGTCGGCATAGTGAACCGCTGATGCTCTGATGGCGGCTGTTTCCTCTTCGGTAACTTCACGCGCGACCCGCCCCGGCGCGCCGATGACAAGCGAATTGTCGGGAATTTCCCTGCCCTCGGTCACAAGGGCACCAGCGCCGATAATGCAGTTCTCGCCAATTTTCGAACCATTCAGCAAAATGGCGCCGATACCGATCAGGCTGTTGCGGCCAATCGTGCACCCATGCAGAACGGCCCGATGGCCCACCGTGCAGCCCTCCCCCAGGGTCATGGGAAAGCCCATATCCGTGTGACAGATACAGCCATCCTGCACATTCGAGTTGCGGCCGATGTGAACGATCTCATTGTCGCCGCGCAGCACCGCCCCGAACCATATGCTGGCGCCTGGTTCAAGACGCACCCTGCCGATCAGTTCGGCGCTGTCGGCAACAAAACACGCCTCTGGCGACCATTCAACGCCAATCCCCTCCAGTTCATATATCGCCATGACATTTCCTCTTGATTTTGCCTGCGACCATAGCGGAAAAAAAACGGCAACCCAATCGCTTTTGGACATATTAACGCCTCTGGCATTTTCCATGATCCGCCATGAAACGAAAAACGGGAAGCTTTTGATGAAAATACCGGTTTTGTCGATCCTCATTGCCGCTCTGCTGGTCCTGCCTGTGGCCACGAAAAGCATGGCCCGTGGGAGCCATAGCAGGGCGGGCACCGAACACAGGTTTCGCAACTGGATCGAGGGCCCCTTGTGGCGAAAGGCAAAAACCCGCCATATCTCCAGGAACACCTTTGAGACGGCTTTCAGAAAAGTCCGGCTGAACTGGTCACTGCCCGATCTCCTGCCCCCCGGTGCGCGGCGCAAAAACGGCAAACCGCATGCACAAAGCGAATTTCGCGCCCCTGGAAACTATTTCAAAGCCCGGCATCTCGCCTATAATATCAAAAAGGGCCGAGCCATGCTGCGCAAATGGCGACCTGTTCTTCAGGCCATTCAGCGCCGCTATGGCGTACCGGGGGAAATCATTATTGCCATCTGGGGCAAGGAAACCGCCTTTGGTCAGGCAAAACTGCCCTATCGCGCCATCGAGGTGCTCGCCACCCAGGCCTTCATGGGGCGGCGCAAGGCACTTTTTGAAAAGGAACTTCTCGCCGCCCTGACCATATTGCAGCAAAAACATATTTCCGCTGCCGCGATGAAAAGCGCCTGGGCCGGGGCGCTGGGTCATCCGCAATTCATGCCCACCACCTTTTTGAAATATGCGGTGGATTTTGACGGGGACGGTCGCAAGAATATCTGGACCTCGGTCCCCGATGCGCTGGCCTCGATTGCCCGTTTTCTCAGGAGCAATGGCTGGAACCCCGCCACGGGCTGGGGTAACGAGATCCTTCTTCCCGCTGACATATCCTGCACCCTTGAGGGACCGGATCAGCGCATCATGCGCGCACAGTGGCAACGCAGTGGCGTCCGCCTTGCCAGCGGACGTCGATTTCCGATAACAGGGGCACAGGACAATCGCTATCTGTTGCTGCCCGCCGGACGCCTGGGCCCGGCGTTCCTCGTCACAGACAATTTTTATGTGCTTAAAAAATATAATGAGTCGGATGTCTATGCGCTGTTTATCGGCCATGTTGCCGATCGCATGAAACGAAACAGGCCGTTTGTCAGCGGCTGGAAACATATTGACAGTTTCACCCGTCGCGCCGTACAGATCGCCCAGCAAAAGCTGGAACAGGCCGGTGCCGATGTTGGCGGGGCAGATGGTCTGATCGGTTACAAGACACGCATCGCAATCGGCCACTGGCAGCAGCTAAACGGCCACCGCCAGACCTGCTTTCCCGACCGCGCACAACTGGCCATATTGTCAAAGCAGGCCATCGTCTCCGGTCACCAGTTTCGCCCGTAGTCCGGCGTGAATGGCCTCCGGTTGCCAGTAGTCAATGGCCGGAACCGCAATCAGCCGCCCCCTGAGACGCAATACCAGCAGGCTCTCAAGAGCCTGTTTGGGGATTTTTTGCAATCCCTCATGACCGGCGAGCACTTCAAGGTCGGTCGATTTGACAAGCGGTCCGGCATGGATGTTTTTTGTTGCCTTTTTCCCGGCACAGACGATATAGCGATTGTCCCAGAACATGCAGTCATCGGGAACAACGGGCTTGTTCCGTTCGGTGATGCGGCCCGGCTCGCGCACAATCAGCCAGAAATCACCGCTGGCGATAATCCGGCAACCGGCCAGTGTACGATTGGTCGAGAAGTCGCTTTTCAATCTTTGAACAAGCGTCTCCAGTCGCGCCATGCTGGTAAAATCCCGCACCCCGCCACACTGGCGCAACAGTTTTGACAGAGCGCGAAGGGCAATCTCGTCGGGCGCATCATGAAAAGCCAGCTGGTCCATGCGCGCCGTACCAAAATCGCTTATCAGGGCATTTTCGGCCAGAAACCGGTTACAGATTTCGTTCAGCGCTGTACGCGCGCGGCGCAGCCGGGATGCGGCAAGCCCGGTCATTTTCGCGCTGAGCCCGAGCTTTGCCAGTTCCCTGTGCCGTTGTCGCAGGCGCCCGCGTTCATAGCGTGAATCAAGATTGCCCGGATCACTGACCCAGTCCCAGCCCGCCTCTTCAAGCAGGTCCACCAGAGCCGATTTTTCAATTTCGAGCAGCGGACGCACCAGATGCAGGCCATAGCGGCGGCTCTCCACAGCCATTGCCGACAAGCCGTCGACACCGCTGCCACGAGCCAGACGCATCAAAAAGGTCTCCGCCTGGTCGTCAAGATGGTGCCCTGTCAAAAGCATCCTGATACCGCGCATATGACAGGCGGAAGCCAGAAGCTGATATCTCATCTCGCGGGCCATTTCCTGAACCCGCGTTTCCGGTTTCTCACCGCTCCAGGGGAGGATTTCGGCCGTGTATCCCAGCGCCTTTGCCTGCTTCACAACCAGTTGACATTCTTTCGCAGACTCCTTGCGAAGGCCGTGATCGACCGTCAGCACCACCAGGTCGGGGGCCTCCAGCCCCTCTGCAAGGCGCTCGCGTCGCCAGCGATCAACCAGCAGCAGCAGAGCCATGCTGTCCGGGCCCCCGGAAACCGCCAGGGCAATCTCGGTTTGTGTACTGACTTTTTGCAGGCAGTCTCCGACCTGCAATTCACCATTGTCGTGACGATCCGGCATGAAGAAAGATCCGTTTGTTGTTTATTTGTCTGAAAGCCTGCCAAACGGGGGATAAGCAGGCCTCCGGTATCAAATGCGCCTGTCGGGCCCTGATACCGTTTGTCGTATTATGGCCCCGAGCAACCGGCCCGACGCTGTTCCATTCCGGCGCGCTGTTTCACATGGCGCGGTGCATCGGGAAATTTGGCGTTGAGTTCCTCAAAGGTCTTGCAGGCTGCGCTTTTCTGGCCAAGACGTGTCAGCGACAGGGCCAGTTTCATCAGACTGTCCGGGGCTTTGACGCTGTTCGAATAGTTCCGGTAGGCTTTCAAAAACGCATCGGCTGCACGGCGATATTTTCCACGCACATAGTAGGTTTCACCGAGCCAGTACTGGGCATTTCCCGCCATTCTGGAGTGCGGATGATTTTTCACAAGGGCCCCGAATGCATGTTCGGCCGAAGCATAGTCACGGCGCAACATGTGGCTGTAGGCATCCCTGTAAAGCGTTTGCGCATCCTGACCGTTCGGCTCGCGGGCCGGTTGCACCAACGTGCGTCTGCTTTCGGTTTGCGGAGCCGTCGGCGGTTGCGGCCCAACGAAACCACCCCGGGATGGCGGTCTGGCGGAGGCCATTTTGTCCGAGGTAAAACCGTCTTCTTGCACATCCGGACGTTTGGCCGGAGCGGGCAAGGCTCCTTGCGCTGTTTGCGCCTGCTCGTCCGGCCCTTTCCATACAGGCCCGGCGACCCTGCTGTTTCCCTGCCATGTCGGAGCGGTTGACTGCGGTCCGGGTCCGGTCACCTGCCCGTCACGGGACGACATGACCTGTCCACCTTGCGGTTCGGGTCCCTGTTGCCCTCCGACAGGGCGGTTTTGTCCCGGTTTCATGCTGGCAAAAGTGCCAATCATGGCGCGCAGGTCAAT
>JALXEI010000206.1 GCA_027069645.1 Hyphomicrobiales bacterium | reverse complement strand
AAAATCCGCACCGTGCTCGATCACCACCATACGCAGTTTGCCATCATCAAGGATGAGCTGATCACCGACTGTGACGCTTTCTATGATTTCGGGATGAGGCAGATAAACCCGGCTCTTGTTCCCCGGGGTTTTATCAAGATCGAAACGGAACTGCTCACCCTTTTTGATCTTGACCTTTTTTTCCATATCGCCGATGCGCAATTTCGGCCCCTGCAAATCGCACAGGATACCGATGGGGCGATCAACCTCTTCCTCCACCTCACGAATACGGTCATGCAATATACGCATATCCTTGTGCGAGGTATGGCTCATATTGATGCGAAAAACATCCGCCCCGGCATCAAAAAGGGATTTGATCATTTCAGGGCTATCTGTCGCCGGTCCGATAGTGGCGACAATCTTGACCCGCCTTGTGCGTTTCATAAACTAGTTGCTTCCATTCTCGCCAGGATCTGTAAGGCGGATCGTCCAGTCATCCTCATTGGTCGTATCCACCTCGAAAAAACCGGCCTTTCTGTAACCGCGCCGTTCGCAGTCCTTTTCCGCGTTCCTGATGGTAAATACCTTGTTTTTCACACACATGAAAGCCTTTCCCGACCATTCCCCCTCGCGCACATAATCCTCGGCGTGAATATAGTAATAGCGGGCATTGAGCTTGCCTTTGAGGATATCATTACAGTTTCCGGCATTGATGTTCCACCAGCCTTCGGTGACCCAGCCCTTCGTATCACGATATCCGATAACCACCCCTACCCGGCTTTTTGTCATGTTGCAAAGCTTCAGATCGGCCAAAGCCTCACGGGAAGCTGCGCCGATAGATACACCCGCAACCAGAATAAAAGCAATTGTTCGCACACCGTTTTTCGCGAAGTCCCTCACGCTCTTCCCCCTTTTCTCGCTCAAACGCCTTTTAATACGCCCCCTGTCAACCATACAACCCTGTTCAGTTATAACTGTTATTTATCAAAACAAGCCGAAAATCATTTACATTTGTTTGCGTTGAACCCGTGACCAGCAAGTCATCAAGCCGTTTGAAAAACGTACCGGAATCGTTATCGGCAAGAAAAGTGGCGGGATTGAGCTTTTGCGCCCTGGCCCGCGCCGGTGTCGAGGGAAAGATCATCGCTCCGGCAGGGTCGCTCGCCCGCCCTCTGCCACCATCGCAACCGTCTGTATCGGCGGCAAGGGCATAAACGCCGCCCGTTTCCCCAAGCGTCATGGCGAGGGCCAGGGCATATTCCTGGTTGGGCCCACCGACACCCTTTCCCGTGACTGTCACTGTCAGTTCGCCCCCCGACAAAAACGCCACGGGACGCCCCGCTTTGGCATATTCCAGCACCTGTTTTCCATGCCGACGAGCCACCTCGCGGGCTTCTCCGGTTATGGAATCTCCGGCCTCAATCACTTCAAAGCCTTCTTCTTGCAGTCTTTTCCCGGCTGCGGCAAGGGCATGGGCTCCACTGGCGATGATCCTTGTCCTGGTATTCGCAAACACCGTATCATCAGGGGCAAGCGTTTCATTTCGGGAGTCCGAGAGGGCCTTTTTGATGGTTTGCGGCACCTCGATTTGATACTTTGCGAGGATTGAGCGTGCTGTTTCAAGAGACGTCGGGTCGCCCACCGTTGGCCCCGATGATATGAACGAGGGATCATCTCCCGCCACATCCGAAATCACCAGGGAGACCACGCGTGCCGGTGCCGCCCGTTGCGCCAGCCTGCCGCCCTTGATCAGCGACAAATGCTTGCGCACGCTGTTGATCTCGATAATATCGGCGCCCGAACGCAATAACCGGCGGGTGATCGCCTGCTTGTCCGCCAGACTGACGCCCGCAACCGGCGCACTCCACAGGGCCGAGGCGCCACCAGAGAGCAGGACAACCACCAGATCATCGGCCCCCGCCTGCCCGGCCAGGTGCAAAACATGTTTCGCACCCTCGATTGAGCCCGCGTCGGGCACCGGATGCCCCGCCCCGATCCATGTCATACCGGCGACGGATACAAAACCGTCCGGCTTGCCCACCGCCACGCCGCATATGCGCTGCCTGTCAAACCGCCCTGCATAGTGGTCCACCGCCACTTTCATCATCGCCCCGGCCGCCTTGCCCCCGGCCAGCAAAAAAAGTTTACCGTTATCAGGAGCGGGCGGCAGATGCGGTGCCAGACAGTTTTCCGGATGACAGGCACGCACACCCGCCTCGAAACAGTCAATCATCAATTGACGCATCTGTTCTTCAAACATCAGTTGCCGCCCCTGTATTTTTTCCACATATCGGGACGGCGCTCCCGGGTCAGCCGTTCGGCCTCTGCGCGCCGCCATTTGCCGATACGGCCATGATCCCCCGAAAGCAACACATCGGGAATGGTCTGCCCCTCCCATTCGCGTGGCTTTGTATATTGCGGATATTCCAGCAGACCCTTTTCATGACTCTCGCTCTCAAGGCTGTCTGCGGAACCGATCACACCGGGCAACAGGCGCACCACGGCATCAATCAGCACCATTGCCGCCATCTCGCCCCCGGACAATACATAGTCTCCGATGGAAATTTCCTCGATATTGCGGGCCTGCAACAGGCGTTCATCCACCCCTTCAAAGCGGCCGCACAAAATCATCACCCCCTTTTCGCCCGACAGCTCGCGCACCCGCTGCTGTGTCAGGGGCCTTCCGCGCGGCGACATATAGATCAACGGCACATCCGGGACCTCCATGCGCGTTGCATCAATGGCATTGGCGAGAATATCGGCGCGCAACACCATCCCCGGCCCGCCGCCCGCCGGCGTATCATCCACCGAGCGGTGCCTGTCCGTGGCAAAATCGCGAATATCGATACAGTCCAGCCCCCACAGCCCCTCGCGCAGGGCACGGCCGGACAGGCTCTCTCCGAGCGGGCCGGGAAACATTCGTGGCATGATCGACAATATGGTGGCCTTCCAGGGGCACGAGCGCGAACGCATCATTGTGAAGAAACTTCCTTGCTGATGAAAAATGCGGTAACCCGATACACAAAGAGGCATAGCACATCGGACGGACGGGGCATATATGAGAACAAAACGACATCCTGTCGACTGGCTGATGCTGGCGGGACTGGTGGTGTTCTGGGGAACCAGTTTCGCCCTGACCAAAATCGCCGTGCAGACAGTCTCGCCTCTCTGGGTGATGGCCCTGCGCCTTTGTATCGGTGCCGTCATTCTTTATGCACTGATGCGCTATCAGGGGCTGCGCCTGCGCATCGATAAAACAGCCCTCGCCTGGTATGCGTGGCTGGGACTGACCGGCGCTCTTCTTCCTTTTTTCCTGATCTCGTGGGGGGCGCTGTATCTGCCCTCCGGCCTTGTCGGGATCAGCATGGCGCTGATGCCGCTTGTCACCATCGCGCTGGCGCACTTTCTGTTACCGGACGAACCGCTGACCACCGGAAAACTGGCCGGGTTTCTGACCGGTTTTATCGGTCTTGTGGTACTGGTGAAACCACAATTTTCGCAAGACCTCTCCTTTACCGGCAACCCGGCGCTGGCGCAGATGGCTGTGATTCTCGCGGCGGCATCCTATGCCGTACAGGCCGTTACAGCGCGCAAGAGCCCCGCCATGCACCCCTTGCAAAAATCAACAGGGGTCATTGCCATATCGGCCGCTGGCGGTCTCGCACTGGCGCTGATATTCGATCCCTCCGGTCTGCAAGCGAACGTCCCCGCCGCCCTCTTGTCTGTCTTCGCACTGGGACTTTTCCCCACCGCCCTTGCCGCCCTGCTGCTGTTTCGCCTGCTGGACCGAACGGACGCGGCCTTTGTATCGGTGGTCAACTATCTGCTTCCCCCTTTTGCCTGGCTGCTGGGCATTTTCACACTGGACGAAGCGTTCGAATGGCAGGCGCTCGCCGGACTGGTCATCATTCTTGCCGGGATCTGGCTGGCAGAACAAAACAGGGCAGCCCGTCCCTGACCTTCACCATTTACACCGGCACCCGCTCGCCTCAAAAGCAAAGCTGTCCGGAACCATTCTTCCACAGAAAAAAGCACCCGGCTTCATTTGCGCCCGTAAATATGGTTAACATAATCTCGACGAATCACTTAAATAGCGTAGCAATACGCGTGATCGCGGGCGTTCCACTCGGGCTGCAAAGGACTTTTCAGAAATGACAAAATTTATAATCCCGGCTTTGCTGGCCGTACTCGTTTCCGCCCTCCCGGCTCTGGCCAACGAGGTCGATGATCGCAACAGGGACTGGAACGTCGATGTCAAACTGATCGAGAAACTGGCCAAAAAGAAGAAGTGCAAGGATGTCATCATGTACCGGGAGGTATTGCCCTATTTTGGCAAGGAAAACACCATCAAGGCCTCAAGGGAAATCACCACCCAGTTCGAGAGAGAGGATCTTGCCTCCGGTCGCGCCATTATTCTGCATGAAAAATCAAGCTGCGATGAAATACTCGGCAACTTTGTCGTTATGTGTACCACCGACACTGCACTTTGCTATTTTCACGAAAAAAAAGATGCCGGAAAGGGGAAAAAACTTTCCGCAATATCGGGAAAAAAACACCGCAAAACAAAAACAGCCCGTCACAGAAAGGCGATGAAGGCAACAAAGCATAAAACCCGCTAAAACGCTTATCCTGTTACCGGAGTTCAAAAGCCGGTCTCTCCCGCCTCTCTTCATTTGACTGTGCCACTTCCCGGACAAGCGATAGCCTTGATCCGGGGCCAGGCCTGCTCGACGGAGACTGGTGGCGGGATTTGGAACGACGGGTCACGCGTGGCCTGTGATACCGGTCTGGCTCAGAGCCGGGCGCATTAAACAAGGAGCACCCGTTTCATTCCCTGGTCATGCAGGTTTTTCGACCTTTTCATATCTTTATACAGATTTTAACGTAATATTAACAAATCCTCACTTGCGCCCTTCGAGGACCAGGGCTATAGGTTTTCCGTGCCTGAAGGGCTCCTCGCCTATATAACGGGAGCCGGAGCTGCGAGCCAGATACCGAAATAAACCGGTATCGAAAGGTACTGATCTGAATTTGCGGCAACACGTTTTTCAAGCGGGAGGTCCCCCAATGAATCTGTTCGACCTGATTTCACAAAGCCAGGATGGAAACGCCATCAACAACCTTGCCAGCCAGTTCGGTCTGGCACCCGAACAGGCAGAAGCTGCCGTGCGCCATCTGGCCCCGGCTCTTGGCGCCGGTTTGCACCGCAATACCAGCAATGGCAAGGGCCTTGCGGATCTCCTCGGGGCACTTTCCGGGGGCAATCATCATCGCTATGCAGAAGACCCCTCGCTGCTTGCGGCACAAGAGACGCAGGCGGAAGGCAACGGCATTCTCGGTCATCTGTTCGGCTCCAAACAGGTGTCGCGCAAGGTCGCCGAACATGCCAGTGCGCAAACCGGCATCGGGGCCGCCGTGCTGAAAAAAATGCTGCCTGTTATCGCCACAATGGTGATGGGCGGACTGGCCAAAAAGATGATGGGCGGCGGCTCTCGTGAAATCGCCGACAGTGTCATAACCAAAGCCTCGCGCCGCAGTGGCTCAATGCTCGGCAACCTGGCGGGCAAGGCTCTTTCGAGCGGTCTGGGCAAGGGGCTGATCGGCGGGCTGGTGGGCAAAATGCTGGTCAAATCCGTTTTTGGCGGTGGACGAAAGCAAAAGCGGAGCATTTTCGGCTCGCTGCTGGACCGCGACGGGGACGGCTCCTATGTCGATGATCTGATTGGCATGGCTGCCAAAGGCCTGCTGAAATAGGCCTGATCCGAGAAACATCTGCAACAACCCTCCCAGGGGTTCGAGAGCATCCGCTTGCTGGCGGGTGCTTTCTTTATTTCAGTGTTTGCCAGACAGGCATTTGCCATGATCGGCCAGAGTTTCAATCACCCGACAATTGGCTATGGTGCCGTTTTCTCCACATACATGCACCATATTCTGCAACTCCTTTTTCAGGGACCGCAGGCGTTTCATGCGACTTTCGATCGCCGCAAGATGTTGCAGGGCGATTTGGTTGGCCTGCTCGCAGGGCTGATCGGGATCATCGGCCAGTTGCAGCAATTCGCGAATTTGCTCCAGTGAAAACCCGAGTTCGCGGGAATGGGCGATAAACATCAGCCGCTGCACCGCCTTTTCGTCATAAACCCGCTGATTGCCCGCCGTGCGCTGCGGTTCCTCAAGCAGGCCCGCCTGTTCGTAATAGCGTATGGTCGGCACCTTGACGCCGGTTCTGCGCGACACGCGCCCGATGGTCAAAACCGTCATGGCAACATTCCCCGAAAAAAGGCTTGAACCTCTAGTGACTGGAGCAATTATAACCTGTGGCACCGAACAATTGCAAAGGAGATTTGGTCATGGGTGCCGGATGCAGCGGGGGAGCCTGTTCGACAAATTTTGATGGTGTCAGCAAAGGGTTCAAACGCGCCCTGCTGATTGTCATTGCCATAAATGGCGCCATGTTCGTGATCGAAATGCTGGCCGGTTTCAGCGGCCAGTCGATGGCGCTCAAGGCCGATGCTCTTGATTTCCTCGGTGATACAGTCACCTATGGTCTGTCCCTCTGGGTGATCGGCAAAACCGCCCTGCTGCGCGCCCGCATTGCCCTTTTGAAGGGGGTGTCCCTGGCGCTCATGGGGGCGGGTGTTTTCGTCGCAACGCTGTGGCGCTTTTATATGACCGGCGCACCCGATGAACTGGTCATGGGCAGCATCGGCTTTATGGCCCTTGCAGCCAACCTGATCAGCGTGCTGGTGCTGATCGGCTATCGCGACGGTGACGCCAATGTCCGCTCGGTCTGGCTGTGTTCGCGCAATGACGCCATTGGCAATCTTGCTGTTCTGGCAGCCGCGGCCGCCGTCTGGCTGACAAAAACCCCCTGGCCCGACCTCATCGTCGCGGCGCTGATGGCCGCCCTGTTCCTCAATTCGGCCCGCCAGATCATTGGTGCGGCCCGAGATGAAATCGAACATGCACATGCCCATGCGGCAGAAACAGACATCCCGGCGTAAAACGGTCGATGTTTCCTTTTGCACACGACACAACCGGTTTCGCTCCCCGGACCAGCGAAGGAGCGACAGCGAGTGAGTGCAGATCCGGGGCCCAGGGGCAACCTGATGCGATCTTGCCAGGAACCTCTGGACCCCGGATCGGCATGCGGGATCAAATACGGTGTCCTCAAGGCAGATTGTGGCCCGCACTTGTCCGGGGAGCGTCTCAAACGATGTATTTTTATCTGGTCGTGTACCATGTTCCCCCTGTTGTTTTGCCAGCCCCCTCGCCAGCCTGTATAAGAGAATATGCAAACAGCGTCATCAGAACAGCCACCGACCGTTTTCCATACCGAAAACCTCACCCGGACCTATATTTCCGGGGAAACAGAAATCCATGCCCTGCGCGGCGTCAATATGGACCTTTATGAAGGCGAGATCACCGTTTTACTGGGGGCTTCGGGATCGGGGAAATCCACCCTGCTGAATATTCTCGGTGGTCTGGACCGCGCCACCAGCGGACATGTCCGGTTTCGCGATCGCGAGCTGACCAGTCTCAATGAAAATGAACTGACCCTTTTTCGTCGTGATCATGTGGGCTTTGTTTTTCAGTTCTATAACCTCATTCCAAGCCTCACAGCGCGCGAAAATGTAGCCCTTGTAACAGAAGTCTCCAAAGACCCGATGACACCGGAGCAGGCCCTTGAAATCGTTGACCTTGGCGACCGCATGGATCATTTTCCCGCCCAGCTTTCAGGCGGTGAACAGCAAAGGGTGGCCATTGCGCGGGCCATCGCCAAACGACCGGAAGTGATGTTCTGCGATGAACCCACCGGGGCACTGGACAGCAAGACCGGCGTCCAGATCCTGCGCGCCCTTGTTGATGTCAACGAATCACTGGGCACCACCACCGCTCTCATTACCCACAATGCCGGTATTCAGTCCATTGCCCATCGCGTCATTCGCCTTGCTGACGGCCAGGTGATCGAAAGCCTTGAAAACGAGCACCGCCTGCAACCCGAGGAGATCGAATGGTGAGCATGCTGGACCGCAAACTCCTGCGCGATCTGTGGCGCCTCAAGGGACAGGGACTGGCCATTGCGCTGGTGCTGGCGGCCGGTATTGGTGTGCTCATTCTGGCCAATGGCACACACCGCTCACTCACACAGATCCGCGATACCTATTACCAGCGCAACCGCTTTGCCCATGTCTTTGCCGAGGTCAAAAGGGCCCCGCGACACCTGGTCCGCCGGATCGAACGCCTGCCCGGCGTCACCCTGGTTGAGGCGCGCATCACCGGCAGCGTCATTCTTGATATCGAGGGGCTCGACACACCGGCCTCGGGACGTCTGGTTTCGCTGCCTGCCCGCAAGAGCGGTGAGGGACAGCCCCGCCTTAACCGCCTGCATCTGCGGGCCGGGCGATTGCCGTCACAAGGGCGCAACAATGAAGTTGTGGTCAATGAAGCCTTTGCAAAGGCCCACGGTTTCGAACCCGGCATGACCCTTGGCGCAATTGTCAACGGTCGCCGCCGCAAGGTGAAAATCGTCGGGATTGCCCTGTCGCCGGAATTTATCTATGCGGTCAGCCCCGGCGAAATGATGCCGGACAACCGTCGTTTTGGCATCTTGTGGATGAGCCGCCCCGAAGCAGAAGCCGCCTTTGACATGCAGGGTGCATTCAATTCGGTCTTGCTGCTGTTGCGACGTGATGCGAGCCAGCCGCGGGTCATTGAACAGCTCGACCGGATTCTGGATCGTTATGGCGGCCTTGGCGCCTATGGACGCAAGGACCAGCAATCCCATGCCTTTATTGATGCCGAACTCAAACAGTTGCGCGGCATGGGGCTGATATTGCCCCCCATTTTCATGCTGGTGGCCGCCTTTTTGATCAATATCACCCTGTCGCGCCTCATTACCCTGGAGCGTCAGCAGATCGGCCTGCTGAAGGCGCTGGGCTATCACTCTTTCACCGTCGCCCTGCACTATCTCAAGCTGGTCATGGTGATTGCGCTTGTCGGAATCCTCATCGGCCTGCCGCTCGGCAACCAGTTTGGGCAGATGATGACACGAATCTATGCCGATTTCTATCACTTCCCCTTTCTGATCTATACCAACCCGCCTGACATCATGGTTATCGGCACCCTGATCGCCTTGCTGGCCGCGGCATTCGGGGCCCTTCATACGGTCCTTCAGGTCGTCAATCTGCCCCCGGCCGTGGCCATGTCTCCCCCGGCTCCGACACGCTACAAAAGGAGCATGGCCACGCGGCTGTTGTCGGGCCTGCCGCAAAGCAGCGTCATGATCCTGCGCCACATGATGCGCTTTCCCCTGCGCGCAGCTCTTACTTCACTGGGGATCGCCGGTGGTGTGGCCCTGATGACCGGCTCCCTGTCGATCATCGACAGCCTCGATTTCATGATTGACGTCACCTATTTTCGCACCCTGCGCTATGACACATCGGTGGAATTTACCGGCCTGCACGACCGGCGCATTGTCGGGGAAATAACCCGCCTTCCCGGTGTTTTGCGCGCAGAACCCCATCGCAGCGTGCCGGTGGTTCTGCACCACCTCAACTTTACCCGCCGCCTCGCACTTGTCGGCATTGCCCGGCAAAATCGCCTGCGCGGGCTGCTTGACACTCGCATGCAGCCCCTTGCCCTGCCCGAACATGGTCTGGCCATCGCCGAAAAAGTCGCGCAACTGCTGCATGTCCGGCGTGGCGACACCATCAGGGTGGAAATCCGCGAAGGCCGCAAGCAGATTCTCAACCTGCCGGTCACCGCCATCCTCCAGGGTTATCTGGGGCTGTCGGTCTATATGGATCTGGATCGCCTCAATGCCCTGCTGGGAGACGGCCGCGCCATTACCGGCGTCACCCTGTCGGTCGATACGAAATATCAAAAGCAGCTCTATGGCAAACTCAAAAACGATCCGGCCGTGGCGGGCCTCACCCTGCTACGTGAATCACAAAAAAAGTTCCGCGAAACAATGGCCGAAAATATCAACATTATTCGTTCGGTCTATGTCCTGATGGCGGTCATCATTACCTTTGGCGTGGTCTACAATGCGGCCCGCATCAATCTGTCGGAACGGGCCCGCGAACTGGCCAGCCTGCGTGTTCTGGGTTTTTCAAAGGCCGAAGTCTCGCATATTCTGCTCGGCGAACTGGCCCTTATCGTACTTCTCGCCATACCTCCGGGCTGGCTTATGGGTATTGGCCTGAAATGGATGATCATTCAAAGCCTTGACAATGACCTTTATCGCGTCCCCTTTCATCTTGTACGTGACAAGCTGTTTATTGCCGCGCTGATCTGCATGGGCGCGGCGCTCGTCTCGGCGCTCGTGGTGCGCAAGCGTATTGATGAACTCGACCTGATCGAAGTCCTGAAAACCAGAGAGTAGACATATGAATAAAAACAGGCTTCTGATGACAATCGGACTGGTGGCCCTTGCCGCGCTGTTTGCCTGGGGACTGTATACCCCCGCAACAGAAGTGGATCTTGCCACCATCCGGCGCGGACCGCTGGCGGTAACAGTCAACGAGGAAGGCAGAACCCGAATCAGGGAAATCTATACCGTATCGGCTCCCGTCTCCGGTCTGCTGCGCCGTCTGTCTCTCAGGGAGGGAGACCGGGTTCGCAAGGGCAAAACCGTGGTGGCTGTCATAGAACCCCTCGCTCCGGCCTTTCAGGATGTCCGCTCTCTCAATGTCCTGCGCGCCAATATCAAAAGTGCCGAAGCCGCTCTTGCCCTCGCCAAAGCCGAATTAAGCCGGGTCGAGGCCGACCATGAATATGCGGTATCCGACTTCCGGCGCACCGCACGTTTGTATAAAAAACGCATTGTTGCCCGCAAAATCTATGACCAGAGTGCGGCCGCCCGGCGCAAGGCCAAAGCTGCTGTTGATGCGGCAAGGGCCAGGGTTGAAGTGCGCCGCAAGGAGCTGGAGAGTGTCAGGGCACAACTTTTACAACCCGCCGGAAACCACCGGAAAAAGAAAAAAACGGCCAGTTGCTGCCTGTCCCTGACCTCCCCCGCAGACGGGCGCGTTCTCGCGATCAGACACAAGAGCGAACAGGTTGTTACCGCCGGAACCCCTTTGCTGGACATTGGCAATGACCGTGATCTTGAAATCGTTATTGATCTTTTGTCGAGCGATGCGGTCAGGGTACATCCCGGGGCCCATGCCATGATAGACGGCTGGGGGGGCGAAAAGGCCCTGCCCGCACGGGTGCGCCATATCGAACCGGCCGGTTTCACAAAGGTCTCGGCCCTTGGTATCGAGGAACAAAGGGTCAGAACCATCCTCGACCTGTTACCGGCTGGCGACCGCATCCCGAGACTGGGACATGAATTTCGGGTTTATGCCCATATCAATGTCTGGGAAGGAAAAAATCCGGTGCTCGTGCCTCTCCCGGCCCTATTTCGCAAGGGCAATGACTGGGTGGTGTTTATCGAACAAAATGGTCGGGCGCGACTGAAAAAGATCAAAATCAATCATCGCAATCAGCAATTTGCCGAGGTCACCGACGGCCTTGTCAGTGGCGACCGGGTCATCCTGCATCCCTCCGACCTGATTGTCGATGGCACGGCCATTACCGCACGACGCATGACAAAATAAAAAAACCGGCGGAGAGACACGAGGCGCAGAATGTCCCGTATCATCGCCGCCGGCAGAGTTTGGCCCCGCACCGGGAAACGGAATTGCAGGGCCCTGTTAGCGCTGTGATATCTCCTGTTATTGGTGCATTTTCTATTATGACAACCTTACGTTGTATAACCTTAACAAAGTCCTAATGCAAGGGTGCAAAAAGCCTGATCATTGTATTTCGACCCGTTTACCCGCTCCCCGGGGCTTCGCTGCGCTCCGACCGAAAAGCATATATACAGCCAACAGGTAGAAAAAATGCGGGTCAGGCGACCGCGGGACAGGTTATCGCATATGAAAATATATTGATCTGTTGCATCTTTCTAAAATTGTTCTAGATTGAGAGACAACAGCCCTTGCCCGAATGCCCGCCAGAAAGACAGCAGCATTCATCACATACAGGAGAACTACTCTCATGTTTATTCAGACCGAACCAACTCCGAACCCGGCGACACTGAAATTCGTGCCGGGCAAGCAGGTACTTGCCAGTGGTGTGCAGGATTTCAAAACAATAGAGGACGCCGACAGTTCGCCTCTGGCGCAGCGTCTTTTCGAGATCGACGGCGTTGCCGGTGTTTTTCTGGGCCGCGATTTCATTTCGGTCACAAAGGGAGATCTGGACTGGGAACTTCTGAAGCCCGCTGTCATGGGCGTTATTATGGAGCATTTCATGTCCGGAGCGCCTGTCATGGAAGGGGATGCGCAAGGCGACAACGAGAATGAAGTTTTTGATGAAGCGGACCGCGAAACCGTTGACACCATCAAGCAGTTGCTGGAAGAAAAGGTACGCCCTGCTGTGGCTCAGGATGGCGGCGACATTATTTTCCAGGCCTACAAGGATGGCGTTGTCTATCTGCACATGCGCGGCGCCTGCTCCGGCTGTCCAAGCTCGACCGCTACATTGAAGAACGGCATTGAAAACCTGCTCAGGCATTTCCTGCCGGAAGTGAAGGAGGTTCGGGCGGCCTAGACTGCCACGAATACAGGCACGGCATGAGCGAATACCGGAAAACACCCTGTTTGCCTGTTCGCATCGTTTTACTGCTGTTTCCCGGGATTGCCCTTTGTTTTTTCCCTGAAACATTTTTCGACGGGCTATGGAACAGCATGAATCTGCTGCGTGTCGCGGGTGGCATTCTTGTTGCTGTATTCGGTGTCTTGCTGGTGCGCGACCTCTCCGTTTTCGTCAAAAACAGATTTTGAACACCTGTCGCAAATTTGCCAGAACCTGATCGCCAAAGTCTGGTATGAATACAAGGAGTACAGAAATTGACCAACCGACTGGGCCAGCCTGCCCTTGACCAGCTTTTTTTCGAGGCACGAACTTTCAACAGCTGGCAGGACAAACCTGTCTCTCCGATGCTCATAAAAGAGCTCGCCAATATGATGAAATGGGCCCCCACAAGCGCCAACTGCTCTCCGGCCCGGCTGGTGTTCGCCCAGAGTAACGAGGCAAAAGACAAGCTTGCCTCAATGGCAATGGACGCCAACCAGCCGAAAATCCGCTCGGCCCCCTGTACCGTCATTATCGGCCATGACCTGGATTTTGCCGACCATCTGCCCAGACTGTTTCCCCATACCGATGCCAAAAGCTGGTTCGAGGGCAATGAGGAACTGACCGCAACGACCGCCTTTCGCAATGGCACGCTGCAAGGTGCCTACTTCATCATGGCGGCCCGCGCCCTTGGTCTTGATACCGGTCCCATGTCCGGATTTGACAACGAGGCCGTGGACAGGGAATTTTTCGCCGGAACCAATATCAAATCAAACTTTTTGTGCTGCTTTGGCTATGGCGATCCAAAGGACATGTTCCCGCGCTCGCCGCGTTTTGATTTTGATGAATTTGCCTCGATCATATAGACAGCTGCGGCCCGATACGGTCATGAATATTCTTGCCCTTGATACCAGCATGCAGGCCTGTTCGGTTGCTGTCATGGTAACCGGTGACGACCGGAAGGTTTTTTCCGCTTACGAGGAAATCGGCCGCGGCCATGCCGAGCGTCTGATGGCGATGATTGATGACTGCCTGGCACAGGCCGGAATCCCTCTTTCGCGAATTGACCGGTTTGCGGTCAGCCGTGGCCCCGGAACCTTTACCGGTGTACGCATCGGCCTTGCAACGGCGCGAGGCCTCGCCCTTGCCTGCAACAAACCGCTGGTCGGGTTCGGCACCTTGCAGGTGCTCGCCAGAGGTGTTCCCTTTGAACAGCCAGACTATACGGGTATTGCCGTTGATGCGCGACGCGGCGAAATCTACTGGCAACTGTTCCGGCGGACAGGTCCGTCAGCAACAGGACTACAGCCCGTCACGGAACCTCTGGCCCTGACAGCCGAAAAGATAGCGCAATCCCTTGCTGCCAAGGCTTCGCCCTTGCGGCTTGCCGGTTCGGGGGCCGAACATGTGGCCGCGTCTCTCGCTTCAAAAAAGCTTCAACTTCTCTGCCAGACCGGCGATCTGCAACCCCGTGCCGCCGATCTGGCCGAACTTGCTGCGGAGAGCGAAAATGACAGTTTTTCACCCCTGGAACGCGTCAGCCCTCTTTACCTGCGCCCCGCAGATGCTAAAATCCAGACGGGGTACGCTATTGATCGGCAATAATGCACTGGTTTCGCGTTGCAAGACAGGAGCGATCACTTGACAGCCCATATTCTCCATGCCGGTCGCGAGGATGCGCCCGCGATGGCCCGTATCCACAAATCCGGCTTTGCCCACCCCTGGGACGAGGGGGCCCTGCGCAATCTCATGGACAAGCCCAACTGTCTGACGCTGGCCGCCTTTGAGGCCTCGCGCCAGCTTGTGGGGTTTGTCATGACCCGGCAGGCCGGTGAGGAATGTGAAATTCTCACCATTGTCTGCGACAATAAAAAACGCCGCTCCGGCGTCGCCAGTTTGCTGATGATGCACACGCTGGAGTTGTCGCGTCTGCGCAAGGCAAAACGCATTTTTCTGGAAGTCGCCAGCGACAATCGTCCGGCGATCCGTCTTTACGAAAAACACGGCTTCACGGAAGTCAGCCGCCGGCCCGGCTATTATCGGCAAGGCCGCGCCGCGCCCGAGGATGCCCTCGTCATGGCACGTTCACTTGATTAGGCCGTAAACTGTGCGCTACCTTGTCGCCGGTACCTCTCCACAACACCCGTCGTGCAGCCCTGGTTCCCGGTCAGCGCTTGTCGCTTGTCCGGGAAGCAAAACGGCCGGATGGAAAGAAGCAGGGAGCTTCAACCTTTTGCGGTTTGGCAATAGATGCTGGACGAAAGGCGCGAAAATCGGTATATGAAAACAAGAAGCATTTTACATTTATTACGGAATAATCGGGATGGGCAAGGCACATAGTGAAGAGAGTCATCTTGAAGCCCTGTGCACACAAAAAGGGTTGCGTATGACCGGGCAAAGGCGCGTTATCGCGCAAGTGCTGTCGCAATCGGAAGATCACCCCGATGTTGAAGAGGTTTACCGGCGCACCAGTGCCGTTGACCCGAATATCTCCCTGTCCACCGTCTATCGCACCGTGCGTCTGTTTGAAGAAGAGGGCATACTGGAGCGCCACGAATTTCGCGATGGCCGCGCCCGTTACGAGCGTGTTGACAAGCAGCACCACGACCACCTCATTGACATGAAAAGCGGCAAAGTGATCGAGTTTCGCAACGAAAAGATCGAGGAACTGCAAAAGGAAATCGCCCGCGAACTCGGCTTCAAACTCATTGATCACCGGCTGGAACTCTATGGCGTGCCGATCAAAAAAAAATAAAACCGGCATCGACAACAGGCGACCGGCGCACGCCAGTAATATCAAAGCGCAAAAAGATTGCCTCACGTTTCTCGTTTTGCCTTGATGTTTCGCTTCCCGGACAAGCGATAGCGCCGATCCGGTATTAAACCGCCCGCGAATGTTTGGCCTTGCCCGGTTTCCAGTAGAGATCAAAGCTTGCCGCGATGGTGCGCAGGAAGCGGCGGCCTTCGGGTTCGATCACTTTCAGGCTGCGACCTTCCAGTTCAACAAGGTCATCCGCGGCCAGGC
>JALXEI010000205.1 GCA_027069645.1 Hyphomicrobiales bacterium | reverse complement strand
GTGCGTTGACTGGCTGGAAAAGACAGACCGGGGATGGCGCGTTTCCTACAGGCAGCTTGATGAATATGGTGGTAAGACCATTGGCAGGGGGCATGTCGAGGCCGATATGGTTATTCTTTCTGCCGGAGTTCCGGGGACGATCGAAATACTCTTGCGTTCGCGTCAAAAGGGTCTGGCATTGTCCGGATGGCTGGGTCGTGGTTTCTCGGCAAACGGGGATGATCTGGTTATGGGGCATGATATGCCGCACGAGGTGAACGGTGTTGCCGTGGGACACCCGGCCCGGCATCATCCGGAAACGCCTGTTGGCCCCAATTGTGTCGGTATGATCAGTCTGTCGGAAGGCCCCTTTGAGGATAGTCCTGTAAGATTACAGGGGGGAACCATGATGCTTTTGATGGCGATGCTGGCCCCCTTTAAAAGTCTCATGCGCGGCAAACTGTTGCGCGCATTGAAGATGGTTTTCAAAGCGGTGAGCAAGGGGCCACTCGGCAGGACGCAGTGTTTTTATATTGTTGGTCATGATGATGCGCGAGGGGAATTGCGTTTTGAAAGAGATCGTGTTGTGCTGGACTGGCCGGATGTGCAGCAGCAACCGGTTTTCAATCGCGCCCGGGACGTCCTGAAGGAACTGTTTGACAGGACAGGTGCAGAATTCATGCAAAACCCGGTTCGTGACTGGCTGCTTGGTGGCAAATTGATCACGGCGCATCCGCTTGGGGGCTGCCGGTTTGGAAAAGATGCAGACAGCGGTGTAGTCGATGATCGCCACCGCGTGTTTGATCCGGCAGCAGACCGGCATGGGGGGGTGCATGAAGGGCTTTATGTTGTCGATGGTTCGGTGATCCCGACATCACTGGGGGCCAATCCGTTGCTGACCATTACGGCTCTTTCAGAGCGAGCCATGCAATTGCTGGCCAAAGAGCGCGGCCTGACAATCGACAGCGCACCTCTCGGTGATGATGTTCCGATACGGGATGTGTTTATGTGATACGCAACGGCGCAGGCGCTGGCTCATGCTGACATATGTATTTTGTGGCGAGAACAGCACTCTGTCATTTTCGGCATGTTTTGAAGGGTGTCTATCCTGATTTGCAATCAGGCAAACAAAAAGCCGACCCTGAGAACAGGATCGGCTTTCTTTGCTTATCAGGAGAAGCAGCCCCCCGGCACTCCTCCGATAATTTTCTATTTTATCGGTGCTTCTGTTTCGCCCGTATGCCAGACAAAACCGGCTGTGATTTCCCACTGATGCATTTTCACTGTGGAAGGCGGAGCAGACGTTGCCGGATTGCCCGTATCAAAGCCGGCTGTCGAGACACTTTCCTCGGGGGCGTACATGCCCGCTATCTCGATATCAAGAGCATCGGAATATTTCATTTTGGCGCCGCCGGTTATGTGATGTTGCACCGTCGCAGGTGCCAGAATATTGCCGAAGAAGTTATAGGGCCGTGATGACAGCGGATTATCATTGTAGGAATAACCGGCTCTCAGGGTCAGACCAGGATTGACATCCCATTCAAGACCGAACTTGTAGACATTGATATCATTCCAGGCGAACTGTCCAAGCAGTTCGGAACCGCCAATCGCTTCCACACCACTGTAAAAGATGCGTTTGTAGTCGGCCATGACGGTCATACCCGGCATAAGATCAAAAGCGACGCCCGCCTGAAGGGTTCCCGGGACATCAAGAACACCCTGCGACCCGAAGAACAGATTGTTCTTGTAGTCCTGGAAGGCTGTCATATAGATGGGCGTAGCGCCAGCAACGGCAACCCTGAAGCTGTCACTCAGCGCATATTCGATGCCGCCACGTGCACCAATACCAACAGAAACCTGTGTTGTTTCAGGTGCTCCGGCCAGATTTCCAAGGCCTTCTGCCGAGAAGATACCGATGCCAACGATCGGCGCAAATCCGATGGAGAAGTTGCCATATTGTTTGGCGAGACCGGCGGACAGGAAGATCTGCGTATAATCAATCCCGAGATGAGTTCCGGGTGCTGCGGCCGGGTCAAGGAAGTTGGCGGTGTAGTCGGTGTTCATGCCACCATTGCCATACATGCTGAGACCAAAGACTGTGTTGCCATCAACCCGGTGTGTCCAGGCGATATTGGGAATAACGAAATATTCGCTATCGCTTTCAGCACCGACAACGCCACCAGGTGTTGTTATATTATATTCACGGATAGGCGAGAACAGTGACGCAGAGAAACTTAACTGATTGTCGGAATGGATCATTCCGGCGGGGTTGATGGACATGGCTGTTGCATCATTCTGATCGGCGACACCGGCCCCGGCCAGCGCCTTGTTGCGGGCACCGGTACCATTTCCAAACATCCCTTCTGTCGCGAGGGCCGATGTGGCCATCAGGCTGGCAGCTGCAAAAGCCATCGATGTGGCCCTGAGCGCTTTTGTGAACCGTTTCATTCCCGTATCATCCTTCTTTTTTACTCGATGCAGATCAACCTGTGCATCTGCAAAGATCTGCGTCCACCAATTTCATCCGGATCTTTATTGATGATCCACGCGATTGTTTTTGTCGTTACGATCATTTTCGATCATCCCGAAGGCAAAAAGCGGAATAGCGGCACCGATCTTCGCCACGATTTGACCAAAACAATCTTAATCCCGTCACAATTTGTATCAGTTTGAAGGGCAATTGTCTGTGATAAAATGGTTACATTCTCAAAAATAGAACAAGTTCAGGCAGAAAAATTCACCGGAAAAACGAAGTATATTCAAATATTCAAAGAATCTAATATAAATATTCCGATCTGTACATTGGTCAGGGCTGTTGGCTTCAACAGGCCGGAAAAAAGGATGAGTGCCGGTGTCAAGACGTTGTCTTTTCAACGAGGTACACAACTCGGCATGAGTCATCACTTGCACCGTTGCGTATCAGACATCCTGCCCGGCGCACCATCCCGAGCTCCAGGCCCATTGGAAATTATGGCCGCCGAGCCAGCCGGTGACGTCAACAACCTCGCCGATGAAATAGAGGCCAGGGATATTGCGGCTTTGCATGGTTCCGGAGGAAAGTTCGTTTGTATCGACGCCGCCAAGTGTGACTTCGGCGGTGCGGTAGCCTTCGGAACCGGTGGGTTTGATACGCCAGTTATGGAGGAGGTTGCACAATGTCTGCAACTGTTTGTTGGAAAGATCAGCCATTTTTCCTTGCAGGTCTGCAAGCGCACAGAAACGGGTTGCGAGTTTTTTCGGCAGGAGAGTCGCGAGCACGTTGTGAAGGGCACTTTTGGGGTGATTCTGTCGTGCTTCTTTCAGCGCCGTGAGCAGATCTGTTCGTGGTAGCAGGTTGATCGACAGTTCATCGCCTTCGCGCCAGTATGAGGAGATTTGCAGAATGGCCGGACCGGAGAGGCCGCGATGGGTGAACAGCATGGCATCGGTAAAGCACTGGCCGTTGCACGAGACCGTGACATCCAGAGAAGTGCCCGACAGGCTTTTCAGATCGGCACGAAAGGTCTCGTTAAAGGTGAGCGGTACAAGGGCCGGGCGCGGTTCGATCACCCTGATGCCGAATTGTTGCGCCACCCCGAATCCAAAACCGGTTGCGCCGATTTTCGGAATGCTCTTGCCCCCTGTAGCGATGACGAGGGACTGGCAGGAGATTTGATCCGACCCGAGCGACAGCACGAAACCGCCGTCCGTTTTGCGGATATGATCAACAGTACTTTCCATTTGCGGAAGAACATCCAGCGCACGCAGTTCCTTTAAAAACATGTCGATGATCTGGCGGGCAGACTGCTTGCAGAACAGTGCACCGGGATTGTGTCTGTCCGGCTTTTCAAACCATTCGATTCTGTGGCGTTCGATCATGGCAAGGAAATCATCAGGGGTGAAGCGCGACAGGGCCGACTTGCAAAAATGCCGGTTCTGCGACAGGAAACGGTCCGCGCCTGTGTGCCGATTGGTGAAATTGCAGCGCCCGCCACCCGATATACGGATTTTCTCGCCGACCTTTTCGGCATGATCGAGCAGTATGACAGAACGTCCGCGCTTGCGCGCTTCAAGGGCGCACATCATGCCGGCAGCTCCGGCCCCGATGATCGCCACGTCAGTTTTGTGCATTATGGTCTGTATCTCTTTGCGGCGAGGGAAGGAAAGGGTTCTCTATCTTGCGGGTGCGTGCCCTGACGCGGAACCGCCGGTTGAGGGGATCGGTGACTCCTGAAAGGGCTTCATCGGGGTCAAAAACCGGTTGCAGCCGGAAAGCCACAATATAAACAAGCGCAAGCCCGGCCAGCCAGGCGAGAATTTGCCAGAGCCACAGGGAAGGGAAGGGGGGAAAGGCGGGCAGAACATGGCCGAGTCCCCCGAGGGGCAAACCGGCCAGCAACAGAAACAGGCTTCCCGCGAGCACAGCGGCCCGTTGCCATTTGCGGGCATCAGCAGGCATCAGGGGCTGGCCGTCGGGGAGCACATGCCAGGTGTGCCGACGGGCCTGTTGACTGTGCCGGTCGCCATTGTCGCGCTTCCGGGCGCGTACCAGCGAGGACAGGAAGAGTACGGCAAGATTGACAGCAAGGCCCCATATGGCCGGATGCAGAGTGAACGGCCAGGCGTCAAATGGCAGCGCCAGTCCCGCCAGCCCGGTGACACTGCGCATGAGGGTTGTGGTGGTGATCACGGTAAATAGTCCGGCGATCAGTCCGTTTCGCACGGCGCTTCCTTCGAGTTTTTCGAAGTAGCAAAGCCCGGCAAGGGCGGGTAAAAGTTGCAAACCAACCGCACCGGCCAGCAATAGCAGGGGGAGCGGGTCGATGCTGGTCATTGTGGCCGCGGCAAGGG
>JALXEI010000204.1 GCA_027069645.1 Hyphomicrobiales bacterium | reverse complement strand
ACCGGCCAATGACCTGAGCGGGACCGGCAAAATAGCTGTATTTCTCCTCTTGTAATTGTGCACTCAATATATCGAACTGAAACGGCTGGTGTAGTGAAAGGCAGCTTCCCGATATTAACCAGGGATAAAGGTGAGCCGTCAGTCCGGGCAGGGAGGAGAGCGGCCAGGCATCGAGAATTTCATCACTTGTAGACAGGCCGGTTTCCAGTACGTGCAACAATCCGCCAGAAAGGATTTGTCCATTGCTATGAGGAACAGGGGTAAGAGGATCAATATAGGTGACAAGGGCAATATCATTAATATCGTAACCGGAAGCGGCCGGGGAAAGCAAAGCCGGTTTTCTTTCGGTCTCGGAGCGCGAAAGCAGGGGCGTGAGATCGGTGACGCCATCGGCGATATCATAGCCGGCCCCCAGCACAAAGCGGATGTGCAGATGAGAAAAGGCCAGTTCGCGCATATTGTGGGAAAGGTTTTGATCTTCTATCTGTCCGCAACTCGCCAGTGCAACAGGTTTCAGCCGTTCAAACGAGCGTGCAATATCCTCTATGGACCAGGACAGGGGGATCAGACAGGGCACCAGTCCCGCCCGCATCGCCGCCAGCACAAGGACAGGAGCTTCAATAAAATTGGCAAGTTGCATACCGATATAGTCACCGGGTTGCAAGCCAATGGCATGAAACCGCAAGGCGAAGTCGTTCACGGTCTCATTCAGGGTTTTGAAGGTAAACCTGTATTGCGGCAGATTATCGGATCGTCGCTCGATCAGGTTGCGGTTTGGTGGATCAACCAGGCAGGTTTTGTGCGGGGAGAGTGCGGCCCAGTGCGCCAGCAGGCGCTCAAGTGTGTCCGGGCGATTATAAGGCACCCCGCCACCGTCTGTTGTATTGCCAGCCTCGTTCATAACCTGTTCTGCCATCCCCAAAGCGAATCAGACCCATGATACCTATTTTTTATCGGGGTCCTGCCAGATGGTGTCAAGACGCAATCCGTAGAGGGAGCCTTTGGCCGGAAATTCAAGGGGTGACCATAGAGCCAGCCATTGTGCGGGCGTGTGATAGAGAGGAATCACATAGTTGCCGGACAGCAGTACACGATCGAGGGCACGAACACAGGATACAAACGCCTTGCGGGTTTTCGCTTTCAAAAGTGCTTTGATCATGGCATCAACTGCCGGGTTTTTGACACCGGCAAAGTTGTAGCTCCCCTGACTGTCGGCAGCTTTGCTGCTCCAGCGAAAACTCTGTTCGTTCCCCGGCGACAGGGAAGCGCGCCATTCATTGTCAGTCATATCGAAATCAAAGGTGGTTTTGCGCTGCTGATACTGGGCGCTGTCGACGATGCGCAAGCGTGCCTTTATGCCGATGGATCTCAGGCTGTTGGAATAGTTGAGCAGCAAACGTTCCTGGTCCCGACGCGCTGTGAGGATTTCAAATGCGAACGGCTTGCCACTTTTACCATTCACAAGCACGCCCCCCTTCAGGACATAACCGGCCTTTTGCAACAACCGCAACGCCTTGCGACGGGCCTTGCGGTTTCGCCCCGAACCATCGCTGACCGGTGGCCTGTAACCATGTCGCGCTATTTCCGGGGTCACGGCATCCGGGAAAGGGGCAAGCAGGGCGCGTTCAGTCTCGTCTTCCGCCCGGCCGCCACTTGACAGTTCGGAACGGTCAAAAAAGCTGCGGGTGCGGACATAGAGATTGTGATAGATATTGCGATTGATCCATTCGAAATCGAACAGCATGGTAAGGGCTTTTCTGACCCTGATATCAGAGAAAATCTGACGTCTTGTATTGAAGACAAGGGCCTTCATGCCCGAAGGGATAGAAAGTTTCAGTTCGGTTTTTCTGACACGTCCCTTTTCAAGGGCCGGAAACCGGTAGGCTTTGGCCCAGCGGTCGGGATCTCGTTCAATACGCAGGTGGTGAACGCCTTTTTTGAAATCCTCAAACAGTACATTGGCATCGCGATAAAACAGGAACTTCACGACATCAAGATTGTATCGCCCCCTGTTGACCGGCAAATCGCGTCCCCAATAGTCCGGATTGCGGCGGTAGGTAATGCTTTCCCCGGCTCTGACCCTGTCAACAAGATAGGGGCCACTACCGACCGGTGGAACCAGCGTGGTTTTTTCAAAGGTCTGTCGTTTGTATATATGCCGTGGCAGGATTGGCATCAGCCCCATAATCAGGGGCATCTCGCGGTCGCCTTCGGGTTTGAAGGTGAATTTTACAGTGTCATTGTCAATTTTTTCGACTTTCGACACTTTTGAATAGTAAAAGCGGTGATTGGGGCGCCCGTGATCGCGCAACAGCGCATGTGAAAATATAACATCATCAACGGTTACCGGTGTACCATCCGAAAAGCGGGCGTTTTTGTTTATTTTAAACGAAACCCAGCTTCGATCTTCCGGCGTTTCCACCGTTTCTGCAATTAATCCGTAAAGCGAGAAGGGTTCATCATAGGCCCTCGACAACAGGCTTTCAAAAACATAATTGCGCAGGTTGGGGGCCGGACGACCACGGATGATGAAGGGATTGAGGCTGTCAAAACCGCCAATCGCGGCATAGACCATTTTCCCCCCTTTGGGGGCATCGGGATTGACAAAGCTGTAATGTTTGAAGTTCGCGCCATGTAAAAGTTTTCCGTGCATCGCAATGCCGTGCTGTGGAGCTGCTATCGCAATGTCTGATGTGAGGGCTGTTACGACAATGAACAGCAGGCGGGCAAGACGGGTGAGAACAGTTTTTGATTTCATGGCTGGTGCCTGCTTCTTTCCGTTATATCTGGTCCGGTCGCGCAAGGCATAACATGGCGTATCTGATTCGGAACCTTTTTTACAGGGACATTATTCAATCAGGCTTTGGCAACATTTCGGCACCGGTTGGACCAGGAAATCACCCGGGCCGCGTGTTTTTGTTGATAGTCGGGGCAAATAAGGCAGCTTTGCCACGTCATTGCCTTATTTGGATGCGCCTGAATTCATTTATGTATCTTAACACGCCGACTCTGGCGGGGGAGGGTTGATATTGTGTCGGGCGATTCTGCTCAATATTGTGTCAACAGGAACTGAATGAAACCCGATGAAGATCGGGGGGAAATGAAAGGTTGAATTGAATGACCAGCAAACTGTTTGCAAATGGACCGGCTTCCACATCCCGGATGGCCGGGAGAATGGTTCTGGCGATTGTTATGGCAGCGGGAATGGTGGTAGCGCCGGCCTTTGCCAAGGATCAGGCCAAACTGAAAAGTCAAAAGGCAGGAGAGCCGAATCAGCCCTGGATCAAACTGTGCCCGAAAACACCGAAGGGAAAACCGAAACTGTGTGTTACGCGGGCGGACTATCTGGACCGGGCCAATATGGTTCCCTATGCGCCGATTGCCGTTGAAGAGATTGAAGGCAAGGGGGCCTCGATTGTTGTTACCCTTCCTCACATCTGGATTGTTCCGGTAAAAGGGAAAGACAAAAAGACAGGCAAGGTTGTGAACGGTGCTGCCCGCGTGGGCGCAAGATGGGCCATTTTGTCCGGTGTGATCATCAAGATTGATGACCACAAGATACACAAGCTGAAATATGTCTATTGTGATCAGTTTGGCTGTGTCGCCCAGGCCAAGGCAACCAAGGCGATTCTGGATGAGATGAAGAAAGGCAAGCGCATATTTGTTGCCGGCAAGAATGGACCCAAAACGCTGGGTCTTCCCTTTACCCTCAGCGGGTTTGGCAAAGCCCTTGACGGGAAACCGGCCGATGAAGCTGCCTATCGAAAAGCCTGGCAAAAGCAGATGCTGGCGATTCGCAAACAGCAGATTGCCCTGTTGAAGAAACAGCAGGCTGCGGCGCAGGCGAAAAAGAAAAAATAAGCGGTGTCTGTGAAGAGACAGCGATCGACAATAGCCCGGCAGACCGTATCGGATTTCTGCCGGGCATTTTGTTTGCTCTGTGAACCGGAGCCGGACAGGCTTCCATCCGGCCATGCCGTGAGAACTGCGGTTTCAAGGGTTACGCCCACTTGCGATTGGACCACATCCACTGCTCCGGATATTCCCTGATCCACTGTTCAAACTGAAGTTGTATGGCCGCAGTGATTTCCCTGATATCCGCATCCCTGTCATCGCTGAAGCTGACTTTCAATTCCTTCATTTCCACCTTGAAACGGGACTGGGTCCCGACCCTGATGCAGCGCCCGACCCACAACCGGCAACCGAGTCGTCGAGCGAGCAGGGCCGGAAAGGTGATGCTCGAAGCCGGGTGACCAAAGAAGGGAACCTCGACGCCGCGGCGATCATAAAGATCTGCCAGCATGGCGATGCGCCCGCCATCGCGCAGATAGGCCCCGATCTGGCGGGCGGTATCAAGACCGGCCATTCTGTTAATCCGCCCGGCACCGCGCGAGAACATTCCCCCGGGATAAAGTCTCTCTCTCTGCTTTCGCAGATAGTTGTCAACATAGGGATTGCTGACCAGCCGGTATATGGCTGCCGGGTGAGCCTCAACAGCGACAAGAGGCCAGGTCGCCAGTTCCCAGTTGCCGCTGTGGAGGGAACAGCAAATCAGCGGCCCCAGCTTGCCGCGATAGCGCTCAAGAATTTTCGGATTGATAATTTCGATGCGTTCGGGTTGCCGCAAGATACGATCCAGTTGCATGGTTTCAACCATGACCCGACCGAGATTGGACCAGGCCTCAAGAGCGATCTGTTCTCGCTCCTGCGGTGTTTTGTCCGGAAATGCAATAGCAAGATTATGAAGGGCACGCCGGTGTCGGCGTTTGCTTTTCGGGGCCAGCTTGCGCCAGGTTGCAGCGGAGATTTTCACCGCCCGGTCAAGGGGGAACAAACGAACAATAAACACCACCAGACGCAGGGCAACATATTCAACGCCGTAGCGCAATTCGGTAAGAAAGGCCATGAAACCCTCTGTAATGACTGGATGTGCCGGATCAACAGATTGCTGATCGACGAGTTTGTATCAGCATTTCATATTGATGCGGAAAGTCAATGTTAGGGAATCGTTTATCTGGCGTGCATAAGGGGCGGGAGGTGGCTGCCGGGAGCGATTCCCTCGCGCATGACTGTTTTGCGAAGAGGTGGAATCCATTTTAAAAGTTGCACACCAAGAGCTCTTGTCACCTGAAGAGGTGGAAACCAGCCGTGCAGCAATGATCGGTTTAGAAAATCGACGGTGAAGGTGCGGCTGAGTATATCGGTACGTCGCAAGCGGTTATATTCATTTATAACCTGCATGCTGCCTGGATCCTGTGCCCGCATGTCCGCCTTTGCGACAATATCGGCAATCATGGCGGCATCCCGAAGACCAAGATTCAGTCCCTGGGCACCGATCGGCGGGAGAACATGGGCGGCATGTCCGATCAGCACGGTACGTCCCTTTGCAAAACTGTTCGCAACAAGACCGGACAAGGGAAAAGCGCTGCGTTTGCTCACTTTCGAAATTGTCCCCAGTGAACCGTGGATTGCCGTTTGCAGTTCCCCGGCGAAGGATTTTTCGTCGAGAGACATTAATCGCTCGGCATTTTCCGGGGTTTCCACCCGGACAAGACCGCACTGGTCTCCCTGCATCGGCACAACAACGAGCGGACCGGATGTGCGATGAAACTCGGTTGATATATTTTTGTGCGGCAGAGAATGACTGAACCAGCAGGCTATAGCGGTCTGGTTGTACTTCCAGTCCGTTGTAGTGATACCGGCTTCACGACGGGCCATAGACCCCGCGCCATCTGCACCGACAACAAGAGAAACCGTAAAGCTTTGCCCCTCCACCGTCCGGACTGTCGCCCTGCTGGCAAGATTGTCTATACTGGCGACCCCCTGTGTCGGCAGAAGTGTGATATTTGGCATTTCTTCGGCATGTTGTGCCAGCGCTGAAACCAGCCGGTCGTTGGGAATATTGTAGCCAAAGGGATCGGATCCCAGCTCGCGGGCCTCGAAACGGGCTTCGGCGACAGGGGGAAAACGTCCGGTATCATCTACAACCCTCATGACATCCAGAGGTTGTGCATATTGCTCGCACTTTTTCCACACACCGATATTTTGCAGCAGATAAACGGAGTTTTGTAACAGCGCAATCGTACGCGTATCGCCTTTTTTTTCACCGTCAAAGCCGAAACTTTTATCGAAACAGATGACCTCCAGGCCCTCTCGCGCCATCGCACAGGCCGCAGTAAGTCCGGCGGCGCCGCCACCGACAATGGCAATATCACAGGAATGAGCAGGTGAACGATGGGACATTTTATTCTCCGTTGCTGGTCAGCCAACTCCCTTCGACACTTTTGTAGCAGAGTTTTGGCCGGGCATAAAAGAGCTTTTGCGGCGTCATAGTGACTGACCGGCAAGGCAAAGACGTGGTGCAAAAAAAGAGCGGAGCCGACAGGCCCCGCTCCTCTGGATATATTCGGTTGTCCGGTTGATCAGACGCTGTAATACATATCAAATTCAACCGGATGAGGTGTCATGTCGTAACGATCACATTCCTCGGTTTTGAGTTCGATATAACCATCGATCTGATCCTCGGTAAACACACCGCCTTTGGTCAGGAAAGCGTTGTCGGCCTTGAGAGCGGCGAGCGCTTCGCGCAGACTGCCGCAAACGGTGGGAATATTGGCCAGTTCGGCAGCGGGCAGGTCATAGAGATCCTTGTCCATTGGCTGGCCAGGATCAATCTTGTTCTCGATGCCGTCAAGGCCGGCCATCAGCATGGCGGAAAAGGCCAGATAGGGGTTGGCGGTTGGATCCGGGAAACGGATTTCCATACGCTTGCCCTTCGGGTTGGAAACATGCGGGATACGGCAGGAGGCCGAGCGGTTCCGGGCGGAATAGGCCAGCAGGACCGGTGCTTCATAACCGGGGACCAGTCGCTTGTAACTGTTGGTCGAGGGGTTTGTGAAGGCATTGAGCGCTTTGGCATGCTTCAGGATGCCACCGATATAATAGAGGCATTCCTGAGACAGATCGGCATACTGGTTGCCGGCAAAGACAGGCTCGCCGCCCTTGAAGATGGACTGATGGACATGCATGCCTGTACCATTATCACCGAAAACAGGTTTGGGCATGAAGGTTGCGGTTTTACCATAGGTGTCGGCGACATTGTGCACGACATATTTATAGATTTGCACATTGTCGGCCGATGTTGTCAGGCTGGCAAATTTCAGACCCAGCTCATGCTGGGCGGAAGCAACTTCATGATGGTGTTTTTCGGTGGCAACGCCCATTGCTTTCATCACAGTGAGCATTTCCGAACGTACATCCTGGCAACTGTCGACCGGATTGACCGGGAAATAGCCGCCCTTTGTGCGCGGCCGGTGCCCCATATTGCCGGTTTCCATTTTCCTGCCGGTGTTCGAAGGCAGTTCAACGTCATCAAGTTTGAAGCCGGTATTGTACGGGTCGGAATTGAACCGCACATCGTCAAACATGAAAAATTCGGGTTCGGGGCCGAAAAATGCGGCATCACCAATACCTGTTGAAGCCAGATAGGCCTCTGCCTTGCGCGCTGTACCACGGGGATCACGTGAATAACGCTCGCCTGTGTTCGGTTCGAGAATGTCACAGAAAATCGCAAGGGTCTTTTGACCATAAAACGGATCAACATGGGCGGTTTCGGTGACCGGCATCAACAGCATGTCGCTTTCGTTGATGGCTTTCCAGCCGGCGATTGAAGAACCGTCGAACGGAATACCGTCGGTGAATGCATCGGCATCCATTTCCGATATATCCATCGTGAGATGTTGCAGTTTGCCCCTCGGATCGGTGAACCGCAGGTCAATATATTTAATTTCCTCTTCCTTGATACGGCCAAGGATTGCACTGGCATCTGACATAATTGTCCCCTTTTTTGGTGCTTTCGGATTACTATTCTCTGATTTCTCCGGTTCATGTGAACCGGAAGCTTTGGGTATCGCAGCAACTGTCACATCGGCAGCACTTGCTGTCTTCATGGTCTCTGTTCCCGTTGCTGCCGATTCGGATTGCTGATCCCTTGTGTCAGCGGCTGACGAGGGTTCCGGTTTGGTCTGGTCAAACAATTCGGATATTTCTGTCAGCTTGTCGCTTGTTGATTTGTAAAATGCCCTGTCGTCCTCGTTACTACTGTTTGTTGGCAGACTGTCGCGGATCCGCTTTATCTTTTCCTGAAGTTCCCTGTCTTCGTCGTTTTCAATCAAAGTGCTTTTTCCAAATCCTGTACCGCGACATCGGGGCATGCAAGAGGCGGCTGTTTGATGCTGTGTCTAGACGGCATCCGCGCCGGTTTCCCCTGTCCGAATGCGGATCACTTCCTCAATCGTCGAAATGAATATCTTGCCGTCGCCTATTCGTCCGGTATGAGCCGCTTCCTTGATGGCTTCAATAGCCTTGTCCAGAAGTTCGTCATTGACGACGATTTCGAGTTTCACCTTGGGTAGAAAATCGACAACATATTCAGCGCCACGATAAAGTTCTGTATGGCCTTTCTGGCGACCGAAACCTTTGGCTTCGGTGACAGTAATCCCTTGCAAACCGACCTCTTGCAAGGCCTCTTTCACCTCGTCCAGTTTGAAAGGTTTGATGATAGCTTCGATCTTCTTCATATTGGTTCGTTGCCTTTTCTGCCATCACGAGCTTCAGCTTCAGGCTGTTAACTTCCTGTTAAGCATGTAACATGCCAAACGGTTATTTTCAAAAAAACACAACAACAACAGTATGTTGCGGGTTTGGTGCAAGGCGGGAAGACACACATCCGGTCAGCCCGTGCCTAATTAATCATCAAAATGCCGAAAACTCAAGCAGTCAAAATTCAAATCTGATTTCCACGAAGGGGAACGTTGTCTGTGACAGTCGTGACTTGCGGCTTTTTATGGTCTAGATTAAGTCGTATTGAATGCGTGAAAGGATCGGCAGCCGAGCGATCGGTAGAACCTGCAAAGAGATGTCATTGTGTCCGGGAAGTGGAACGGTCCATGTTATGATGATGAAAGAAACGGGGCGATCCGGTGCGCCTCTTTTAGCAAAACAGAGCAATCATATGAAGATACTGACAGGCCTGCTTTTCGCGATTCTGCTCTTTTCTCATGCCGCGAGAGCCGAAACTACGGGCGAAAGATCAATTTTGCTGGTGCGTCAGGGAGCAGCAGCCCTGCTGCGCGGCAAATTCAAAAACGCCATCAGCGCCTATGATCAGGCTCTTCGATATGACAAGCTGTCGGCCGTGCGAAAGGCCAGTATTCACAGCGATCGTGGCGTCGCCTTCTGGCGAATGAACCAGCCGGAAGAGGCACTGAAGGACTTTACCAGCGCCATTGAACTGAATGCACAATATCCGCAAGCCTATAATAATATGGGCAATGTTTATATGGATATGAAGCGCCCGAAGGAGGCCATAAAGGTCTATACGAAAGCCATCGAAATCGCTCCGACCTACGGCGTGGCCTATAATAACCGGGGCAGCGCCAATTTTGAACTTGGCAATTACGAAGCCGCAATCAGGGATTTTTCGGATGCCATCCGATATCTCAATCTGAATGCCGTTCCTCATAATGGTCGCGGCAAGGCCTTCTTGTCACAGGGCAAAAATTACGCCGCATTGCGCGACTTTACCCGCGCTGTCAGGCTGAACAAATCCTATGGAATGGTCTATCTGTCGCGGGCACGCGCCAATGCCGGGCTCAAGCGCTATCAGGCCGCGATCAGGGACTATAGTCGTGCCATCAATCTGGCCAAAATGGAACCGCAGCTTTATTTCGAACGCGGCAAGGCCTATCAAAAGCAGGGAGACCACTATGCCGCCATTTCCGATTTTGGCCAGGTCATTGATCTGGCACCTGGTCACGCCCGTGCCTATGCGTTACGAGCACTGTCCTTTGGTATGGTCAAAAAATATGACAAGGCCTTTAGCGACGCAGATAAAGCGGTTGAACTGGATCCGTCCGATTATCATGCATATCTGTCGCGCGGAAAAATCGCCAAGAAAAAGGGCGACTATGACAATGCGCTGGACGATTTCAAAACGGTCCTGGAACTGAAGAAGAAGAATGCCGAGGCCCTCAAGCTGACAGCTCAGATATATGAGATCAGAAAGAACAAGGAAGAAGCTGTCGCGTGGTATCAAAGGTCCCTTGCGGCGGACCCCTTCATGAAGGGCAGTCGTGAGGGCCTGAAAAGGTTAACCGGTACATTGCCCGGTCTGGAAAGTGAAGTTTCGGGAGAACCGGTATCGGGCTGGGTATTGTCCCGACGGCCCGACGGAAAATATTACGTTTCCAACAAAAAATATCCCTATTTTTACGGTTTCATCGAAGTTTACGGAAAGGGCGATCCGAAATTGCTGGAATGGACCGCCATGAAGGGCGCGTGGCGCGGTTTTGGTCTGTTGCGCTACCATGCGGGTACAAGGGGCGAAGGCGAAAATGCTGTGCCACTTGAATATACTGCAATTCTCAACCTGAAAAAACAGCGTCTGGTGTCAATCGAGCCATTCAGGTGGGGGAGTAAAAAGGCCAAATGGAAATGGGGAAACGGTCTTCTCTCTGTTATCGATCCGGACGGAATGAACAGCGAGCTGATCCTGAGAAAGGGTTCGCCAAAGGTCGCAAAAAGCAGACCTGCCGGCAGGGATTATGTGCCCTCGCCGTGGGGAGATATCTGGAAGCCGACAAGGCGGTCCGCAAGAAACCCCGGGCGACGCATACGGACAGTCAGAAAGCGGAGGAAGCGCAGAAGTCAGAAATCCATTCTTGACTGGCTTTTTCAATAAAACGCACTATTATTCAGGCGAAAGCGACGGGGCATAGAGAATATGCTGTTCGTCCGAACGAGACGGCCCGTTTTGTGAACAAATAACAGCTTTTTCGTTCTTGACCACAACCTTGCCGGAAGCGACCAGAGCAAGGGCAAGGGGATAGAGTTTGTGCTCGGCCTGAAGCACTCGCAAGGCCAGGCTGTCAGCATTGTCATCAGGTTCAACATGCACAGCAGCCTGGGCAATAATCGGACCGGAATCCATATCTGTCCGCACGAGGTGCACAGTGCAACCGGTGATTTTAACGCCCTCATCAAGGACCCTTTGATGGGTATGCAATCCTTTGAAGGAAGGGAGGAGCGAGGGGTGGATATTGAGCTGGCGATTATGCCATTTTTCAACGAAACCGGCGGTGAGAAGGCGCATGAAACCGGCATTGCAGACCAGTTCCACATCAGTGTCGATCAGGGCCTGATGGAGGTCTTTTTCGAAGTCTTCACGACTTTTGTAAGCGCGATGATCAAGGGCGATATTTTTTATACCGTGACGTGCGGCAATCCTTAGGCCTTCTGCATCGGGCCTGTTGGAGATAACGACAACGATTTCAGCAGGGTAGTCACTTGCCTTGCTGGCCTCGATCAGAGAGGACATATTGCTGCCGCGCCCGGAAATAAGGATGCCGACCCGCTTCTTTTTCATATATTCAGCTCCATTCCGGTTCGCCGATATAGCGGACAGCCGCTTCATGGTCCCCTTGTTCCAGGTGACCAAGTACGAATGGCTTTTCACCGGCATCGGCGAGGTTATCGCAAATCCTGTCGCAGTGATCCGGATCAACGATCAAAACCATGCCGACACCGCAATTGAAAGTACGCAGCATTTCATCACGGGATATTTTTCCCTGTATTTGCAACCATGAAAAGATTTCGCGGGCCAGCGGTTGTAAATGGTCAGGTGATGAAAGCGATGAAAGATCCACAAGCGCGCCGATATTGGCAGGAAGAACCCGGGGCAGGTTTTCGGTGAACCCGCCGCCGGTGATATGGGCCAGCGCCTTGATGCCGTCTGCTTCGCGGATCGCCCGCAGAAGCGGCCGCACATAAATTCTGGTCGGGGTCAACAGGGCTTCGCCCAGCGTTCCGGATGAATGTTCAAAAGGTGAGGGGGCGTTGAAATCAAATCCCTGGTCCTGAACCAGTTTGCGGATGAGTGAATAGCCGTTGGAATGGGGGCCTGACGAGGGGAGGGCGACCAGCAAGTCTCCCTCCGCAATGTTTTTGGCGGGGAGCAGGGCATCGCGCTCCACGGCACCGACGGCAAACCCCGCAAGATCATATTCGCCTGTTTCATACATGCCCGGCATTTCGGCTGTTTCCCCGCCGATCAGGGCACATCCGGCCAGCTTGCATCCTTTTGCGATTCCCTCAACAACTTTTTCGGCAATCCCGGCCTGCAATCTTCCGGTTGCGAAATAGTCGAGAAAAAACAGGGGTTCGGCGCCTTGCACAATCAGGTCATTGACGCACATGGCGACAAGATCGATCCCGACACTGTCATGGATGCCGGTTTCAAAGGCCAGCTTTACCTTGGTGCCAACGCCGTCATTGGCTGCGACAAGCAGAGGGTCTTTGTAGTCAAGAGCGCCAATGTCAAACAGACCGCCAAATCCGCCAATTGAGCCGGTGACACCGGTTCGGTTTGTTTGTTTGATATGGGGCTTGATGGCCTCTACAAAAGCATTACCGGCTTCGATATCGACACCGCTGTCAGCATAGGTCAGGCCGTTTTGTTCGGGCTTGTTTTTGTCAATCATGGATGCATTTCGATAATGTTGGGTTTCACGGGCACAGCAAGCCCTTTATTGTCCGCATCGTCAAGTTTGTTTTTCCGTAATTTGGCCGCATTGTTGGGGATGTCTACATCATACAGCAGCAGAACAGGGCGGCAGACGTGCTCAACAGGGCTTATTCGGATTATTTGAAATTATGAGAAATGTGACCCGCAACACGACTGATCGTTCGTCCCGCGTCATTTTTTACTGGCAGATATTAATGTGGGGCCTGGCGCTTGTTTTGTTCCTGATTCTGGCTTTACAGCCTGTGAAACCGGCGCGGGCCGCTTCTTCCCCGGTTTACACGATTGCAAAGGTCAGGCTTGATGTGCGTGCCGACAATGCTGTCATCGCCAAAAAACAGGCGCTTCGGGAAGGCCCGCTCATTGCACTGAAACTGATTTTTCGTCGTTTCGCACCTTTCAGGGCCTGGGATCGCCTGCAATATCTGACAAGTGATGAGGCCGATGATGTCATCGACGGAATCGCAGTACGCAGTGACCGCAACTCCTCGACCCGATATCTGGCTCTTCTTGACTATAATTTTTCACGCAAAAGGCTACAGGCACTATTCGTAAAAAAGGGAATTCCCTTTACGGACCGGCGTTCGCGCAAACAGGTGCTGATGCCGGTTTTTTTCTCGAAGGCAGGTGATCCACAGGACGCGGACCTGGAAAAGAACCGGCGCGCATGGTGGCGGGCCTGGCGCATTATTGACTTCAGACACGGGCTGACCGACACAAGGCTTTACAAACCCAAAGAGGCCGATCAACAGGCCTGGCAAAAAATTGTCGAGGGGCAGTTTTCGGCCTTTCAGGACATGAGACAAAATTACGCGGCTCGCAAGCTTGTCCTTGTCGATGCCCAACTGAATGAAAAAAAAGACAAAATAACATTTCGACTATTCGGAGAAGATGCCAGGGGACCTGTTGATTATTCCCAGCAAATGCCGGTAGAGCATGATTTGCCGGAAACCTATGAGCATGTCGCAGCGATTGCCTATGGCATACTGGAAGGGCGCTGGCGGGAGCCGCAAATACATGGTGAAGTTGTGGCCGTTTCGACGCAGGCAGGCGCTTCGGATCGTCCGGATGTCGATGCGGTTGCATCGAGCCGGCGCCTGGTTGAGGAAACCGTTTTCATGCGCGTAATGTTCAGGGGATTGCGGGACTGGCAACAAATCAGAAAACGGCTTTCCCGTATTCCGGGCGTTCAGAAAATGCAGGTGAATTCCCTGTCGCCGCGCGGTGCGGATGTCCGCATGAACTTCCCCGGCGGGGCAACGCATTTACAGTCCCAGCTGGCATCCTACGGTTTTGCCATCGAGCAAAATGGCAAGGATCTGGTCCTGCGCTCACTGCAACGGTAATAATTGCTCCGATGAAACAGGCAATTTTTCTTCTCCCGGGCAACATTTGCTGATATCTGTCGTGGCTCTTTGACATCCGGGGCAGAAAAGGTCATAGCTTCAGACGGATAAAGTGCTTGCGTCAACGCGCGGGAGGGGGCTGCCTTGTATATCATTCCAAATGTACTCACCATTCTCCGCCTTCTGCTGGTACCGGTCATTGTGTGGTTGATGATCGAACAAAAAATGACCACGGCGTTTGTCCTCTTTGTTATTGCCGGGGTCACCGATGGCCTCGACGGTTTCCTTGCAAAACGGTTTGACTGGAGCACCGAACTGGGGGCCTGGCTGGATCCGGCCGCAGACAAGGCGCTTCTGGTGAGCATCTATGTGACTTTGGGACTGTTTGGCACAATCCCCGCCTGGCTGGTCATTCTTGTTGTCTCGCGCGACATGTTGATTGTCGGGGGGATTCTGCTCTCTTTGATGATGGAAAATCCTGTGCGCATGAAGCCCTTGCCGATCAGTAAAATCAATACGGCCGGGCAAATTCTTCTCGCAGCGTTTGTGCTTGCTGATACCGGCCTGCAACTGGGGCTTGGAAATATTGTCAACATCCTTATTCTGATTGTGGCGGCATCCACGATTCTTTCAGCCCTGGCCTATCTCTATGGCTGGTTTAAACATATGGTACCAAATCAATAGGGGCATCCCCCTGTCTTTTGTCCGGAGATTACGAGAATATGAACAGCATTGCAGGCCGTCAGCTTGTTTTCTGGGGAGCAGCACTGGCGCTGTTCGTGTTTGTCATCTCCGTGCTTGGCGATGTTTTACTTCCCTTCGTTCTTGGCCTGATACTTGCCTACTTTCTTGACCCTCTTGTTGGCCGTCTCGAACAGCAGGGCGTTTCACGTCTGATGGCGACGGTTTTGATTGCCGTTGTCTTCAGCCTGACAGGAATTGTCTTTATTCTGCTGATTGGCCCCCTGCTTTTTACACAACTGAGCGAACTGGCTTCCCAGATTCCGGCATATGTCGCTCAACTGCGTGAGATCGTTATCTCCGGAAGTGAAAGCTGGTTTGGAAAAATGTTTCCAGGATCGGAACTGGGGGCCGAGCAGGCCATGCAGGATATGGCTCGGGAAGCGGCCCGGCATTTGACGGGGCTGCTGAAATCGGTCTGGACCAGTGGCAAGGCTGTATTCAGCTTTCTCTCGCTGATTCTGATTACCCCGGTCGTGACCTTTTTCCTGCTCAAGGACTGGGACTTGCTGGTCGAGAAAATTGATGGCTGGTTGCCAAGGGATCACGCCCCGATCATCCGATTGCTTGTGAAGCGGATTAATCGCTCGATTGCCGGATTTATTCGCGGTCAGGTCACGATTTCGATTTTTGTCGGTATATTCTATTCTGTTGCCCTGACCATGCTGGGGCTGAAATATGGCCTGCTGATCGGTCTCACGGCCGGACTGTTCAATATCGTCCCCTTTCTGGGGTCGCTGGCGGGATTTGTTTTGTCGGGAACAATGGCCGTTATTCAATATTGGCCGGATTGGCAGCCCATTTTGTATGTTCTTGGCATATTTCTGTTCGGTCAGATGGTCGATACGAATTTTCTGACCCCGAAAATCATCGGTGACAAGATCCGGTTGCATCCGGTCTGGCTGATTTTTGCACTGGTCGTCTCGGGATATTTGTTCGGTGTTCTGGGGATGCTGATTGCCATACCTCTTGCTGCCGCAATCGGTGTTCTTGTTCGTTATGGTCTGGAGCGCTATCTTGATAGCGAACTCTATACCGGCAGCCGCGAAAATAAAAAAGCGGTTCGCGAACGTTAGGATGAAAGTCATAAAAGAGTGCCTGGAGAACCTGTA
>JALXEI010000203.1 GCA_027069645.1 Hyphomicrobiales bacterium | reverse complement strand
TTGTCATTGGCTGTTCGACCCCGATCCCCGGCTTTTCCGGGCAACAGGGATTCAATTTGATCCCACTGATCATCTCGCAAAGCATAGCGACGCATAGGCCAACTCCTTTCAAAGCTGGTTCTCTATGAATCACTTATTTAATGATTTGGGAATCCCTTAAATGATGACACCGCCTGGGTCATAAACTCGTAAACAGTTTTGGGCAGTGCTTATGAGTCAGCGGTCTCGGCTGGTATTCCGCGCCTTGCTCCCCCCCCTCTATTTGCAATAATTTGATCTCTTTCTGGGGGCTCTGTCGAGGTGGAAATGATTTTTGTGGGCCGCGTTGGCGTCAGGGCCTAGAACGGTACCAAACAGCTTGCAGGCCGATTTGTGCACGGCGTGAAGAAAACGGCTTTTGCTGCCATCCCCGTTCTGCGGGGCATTCCAGTCTGTGGCGAGTTTGATTATTTCTCCACCCTGCAACTCAAACCACGCAATATCGAGAGCATTGGCATAGGCGTGTTCGCTGATGCGTTTTGTGGTATCGCCATACCGGTTGCGACACACATATGAGGAAATGTTTCGAATTCGGACAATTTTTTTGCCGAAATATTCAAGCGCCAGGGGTTGTACAGATCGGGAAAACCAGGCTTGCAGACTGGCAACCATTGGACAGGAAAGGGTTGCAGCGGGTTTGATCGCAGCAATATTGATGCGGTCGAGCAGTACAGGAGCAGGGTTGCCACATTGTCCCTTTTTTACAGGTGGCAGTGGCTTTAGTGAAATGCCGAGCCTTTCGCATTGTTCAAGTGCACTATGAATCAGTTTTGGCGTCCATTCCGGGGTTGTGATTTGTGAAGGGTGCCGGTGGGGTTTTCGTGTCGGCAGCGGAGGCAGGGCCGGGTTGAAAAGCAGTCCGTTTCGGATGCGGGCGGGCGCGGTGTTTCTGTTGCGCCGCTTTTTGTCAGACCGACGTTTCCATTTGACGCTGGAAGCGGGCGGATGTCGGACGGCATTTGCACGCCTGTGGATGTGTCGCGGATTGCGTGTCGGCAGAGGTGGCAAGGCGTGTATCTGATTGTTGCTGTTATTGTCTGTTGCGGTACCGCTCGTGTTGTTTCTCCGTGAAGATGAAGGACGGTGTTTTCGTCTGCGACGGGTCTTTATGTGAAGTTTTCGCTGCAAGGCACGAAGGCCGGGAATGGAAAAATGAGGTTTGGCCAGTACCGTGTCCGGGCGCGCGACAAAGGCCGGTGCGAATGCAAATGCAACCAGGGTAAAAACAGCAAGAGGAGGGGAGGCCGTTTTTATGCTTTTTATGATTGTTGGAAATATTTGTACCATGAAAAGGGGTTCTTTGGCCGTTGTTGTTCTTGATATTTGACGCAGGGATTGTTTTATCAGCATAACGCTTGGGAATGAATATAAATTTGAGGTGATGGATGGGCGACCGGCAAATAATAATCGAAAAGAACAACCGCTTGGGCAGGATGGTGCTCAATCGACCGGAGGCATTGAATGCCCTTTCATACGAGATGCTTGAACAAATGAGCGAGGTTCTTGAACGCTGGCAAAATGATCCGCAAATTTATGGTGTGATCCTCGAGTCGGCTGACGATTCTGTCTTTTGTGCCGGAGGTGATGTTCGAGAGGTTCGCGAACGCGGGCGCCGTGACCCGGCACAGGCCTGTCAATATCTGAAACGGGAATACCGTTATAACTGGCAACTTGAAAACTTCACAAAGCCGCACATTTCGCTGATAAACGGCCCTGTGTTCGGGGGAGGGGTCGGGATCAGTGTTTACGGCACCCATCGCGTTGCCGGGGAAGGTTTTGCCCTCGCCATGCCGGAAACAGCAATCGGCTTTGTTCCTGATGTCGGGGCGAGCCGGTTTCTGGGGCATTTACCCTATTCAACCGGTCTTTTTCTGGCTCTGACGGGGCGGACAATCGGGCGGGCCGATGCGTTGTCCCTGGGGCTTGTGACACACACCATCAACAGCGAGCATTTTCCCGCAATACGTGAAGCAATCAGTGCAGGGGAGCCTGTAGACAGTTTGCTGGACGGTTTGCAAACGGATCCGGGACGCGAGGAATTAAAATCCCTTTCGGGCTGGATCGAAGCTGTTTTTTCCGCTTCGACCCTTGAGGAAATTTTTGAAAGAGCACAGAACCTTGGAGAAAAGACCGGGGGCTGGTCCCTTGATGTTCTTTCCGAATTGCGACGAAAATCACCGACATCGCTCCGCCTCGCGCATGAGATGTGGAAAAAAGGCCGTTTTCTCAGTCTCCGGCGGGCTCTCGAACTTGAATATTGTGTGGTGTGCAATCTGATGGAAGGAAAGGATTTTTACGAGGGAGTTCGCGCGAAGCTCATCGACAAGGACAATAAACCATCCTGGCAGCCGGACGAGATTAAGGATTTTTCCGGGGACGAGGCAAGGAAGATGATGCGAAATCAAAATGCAAGCCTTGACCTTGAAAGCCATGATCTTGTTCCTGTAAAGGCGTGACCGGGATCATGCTGATCTGCGCACACCATTTAACCGGGTTTTAACCATCAAATTTAAGATACGGTTAGAATATGTTTACTATACTTGTCCCCGTCAGTGTTGTTTTGCGTTTTGAGGGCAGGTGATTGAATGAGTATGGTGCTTGACCGTGTGTCGCGTGGGGATTGTTCTGATACAGAACAGGATTTGAAGACGGTTTATCTCCGGACCCTGCGCCATCTTGAACGGCTTCATCGGTTGCTGCTTGATGTTATTCGGGATGATTTTGAACGGGATGAACAAAACGACATCACTGCCGTTCAGGCTCTCTTGCTCTATAATATTGGTGATCAGCAACTTACGCCGGGCGAATTACGGGGCCGGGGATATTACCTTGGCTCCAATGTAAGCTACAATCTCAAGAAAATGATTGCCGGTGGCTATATCGTCAAAAAACACGCGGCGCATGATCGCCGTTCTGTTGTCATTCGTTTGACAGATGCAGGTAAAAAAATCTGCAAACAGATTGATAGCCTGTATGATCGTCAGATTCAGGCCGTGGAGACTGTTGGAGGTCTGGCAGCCAACGAAATATCACGTATGAATGACAATATGCAAAGGCTGGAGCGTTTCTGGAATGATCAGATTCGATTCAGGTTGTAGTTTCTTCGAATAACCGCGCCCCTGAATCCGGGGAGCTTCCGGTTCGACCGGGTGGCAAATCCGCGAGTCCGGCCTTTTGCAATCCGGTAACAGTGTCGTGTTACGCTCCGGGAAATGTACGACCCGGTCGGGCAAGTGTTATATTGGCAACAGTACATGGCACCTTCTGCCGGTCCGGTTGATTGTTCCCTTAATTTGCCCCAATTTGTAAACATTATGAGTGGAAACAGAGGTTGCAGGTTCCGGTGGACTCGGGCCACCGCCTTGTAGAAATTGTCACAAAGCTGTGAGATGCCATCATGCCTGTTGTCAATTGTATCTGGTAGCCTCACAATTGTTCTCCGGGTCGCCATTCATATGTTGTCCCCGTATTTGAACGTCCATGACAGATATTGCCGGCACCCTGGGCGCGGTGCAGACGAGATAAAAATTGAACAGGAGTGTTCTGACAGATGTTGAAACGCAGGAAAATGATTGCAATTGCTATCGGGACGGTAGTTGTGGCGGCGTCAGGTTCTGCCCGTGCTTTTGACAGTTCAGATGATAATTCCTGGATGCGTTTCGGAGGGCAGTATGGATCGGATGGCGACTGGCAACAGCCCTATGATCGGGGTTTTGCGCGAAAATATGAATCGCAGCCCGCGCGTGGTTATCCAACCGTCCAGCCCGAAAATATAGCCCCCCTGAAAATCGCGATTCAACGCTATGCCGAGATCGTTTCAAAAGGCGGCTGGCGCAAACTGCCAAAGAAATATGCCCTGAAGGTCGGGAATAGCGGGCCACTTGTAAAGCAGTTGCGCGAGCGTCTGGCGATAACCGGTGATTTAAAAGTGCAATCGGGCTTTTTCAATACATTCGACTACTATGTCGAACAGGCTGTGAAGAGATTCCAGAAACGCCACGGGCTGACACCGACCGGCTATGTGGACAAAACGACGATTATGGCACTCAATGTACCGGCAAGCTCAAGATTGCGGCAGTTGAGAACCAATCTTGTCCGGTTGCAGGCTCTTATACGCAACAGAGCCAAAAAATATATTTTCGTCAATATCCCGGCGGCACAGATCGAGGCCATTGAGGATGGGCATGTTGTATCGCGACATTCCGGTGTTATCGGAAAGACGGGGCGCCAGACACCAATTTTGAACAGCTATGTCTCCCGGATCAGTTTCAATCCCTACTGGACGGTTCCGCCAACGGTATTGCGCAAGGACCTTGTTCCAAAAGCCCGTCAGTATGCTCGGCATGGTCGCGACATTCTTTCAGTATACCACATGACGGCGTTTGATCGCAAGGGACGCAAGCTGGATCCGCGGTCTATCGACTGGAATTCCGACGATGTTTATAACTACATCTTTCGTCAGGATCCCTGGGAAGACAACAGTATGGGATTTGTGAAAATCCATTTCCCGAACAAATATGCAGTATTTCTGCATGATACCCCCTCCAAGAGCGTTTTTGGCCGGAATTTCCGCGCTGACAGCTCCGGCTGCGTGCGGGTCCAGAACATTCAGCAACTGGTGGCCTGGATACTCAGGGACAATGGCTGGACGAATGAACGGGTTGCAGAGATCAAACGTTCAAAAGAAACGCTTAATGTTCGTCCGAAAAAGCGTATTCCGGTTGTGCTGGCCTATCTCACGGCATGGGCGACCCCTGATGGAATGGTACAGTTCCGGCGTGATGTATATGGTCGGGATAATGTCGATGTTACGGCGTCGGCCTATTAGGCGGTAAACTCCAGAGCGTTTTTGGGCTGTGTTTGTCCTGAAAGGCGCTGGTTCGGTAGATTAATCCGGTTCCGACATGATATTAATCAATGCCACCCGTGTTTGCGAGGTGGCATTGTTTTTTCGGTTCGTTTTTTCCGCCCGGATGACAGGCTCCTGGAGCAATCATTGCAATTGTGAAAAATTGCTATAGTATTTGTTCCGCAACGGCCATTTCCGGGCCTAATTCCGTCGTTAAGAACGGATGCAGATAATGATTTTGCGTAATTTCAAGTGAAGGAAGGCTGCTATGGATTATAGTGGGATGTTTGATGGGGCAATCAATGCGCTGAAAAAAGAGGGACGTTATCGCGAATTTGCCAATATCAGACGTAAATGCGGGGAATTTCCGGTTGCGAAACATTATCCGTCAAATGGCCGGCCGCAGTGCAGTGTCAAGGTCTGGTGCAGCAATGATTATCTGGGTATGGGGCAAAATGATCTGGTTCTTTCTGCCATGCACGAAGCCATTGACCGTGTGGGGGCCGGATCGGGCGGGACGCGCAATATAGCCGGTACAACCCACTATCATGTCATGCTGGAGAAAGAACTGGCCGACTTGCACGACAAGGAGGCGGCCCTGTTGTTCACGTCAGGTTATGTTGCCAATGATGCCTCGCTCAGTACGCTTGGCAAACTCCTGCCTGGACTGATTATTTTTTCCGATGCCAAAAATCATGCGTCGATGATTGAGGGGATTCGTCACAGCGGTTGCGAGAAGCATATCTGGCGTCACAGTGATCTTGCCCATCTTGAAGAACTGCTGAAACAGGCCGATCCCGAAGCGCCGAAACTGATTGCTTTTGAAAGTGTCTATTCGATGGATGGTGATATCGCCCCGATCGAGAAAATATGCGACCTGGCCGATAAATATAATGCACTGACCTATATCGACGAAGTGCATGCTGTCGGCATGTACGGGCCACGCGGCGGTGGCGTTGCCGATCGTGAAGGCCTGATGGATCGCATTGATATCATAGAGGGCACTCTGGCCAAGGCTTTTGGCCTGATGGGCGGTTATATCGCTGCTGATGCCAATATTTGTGATGCCATACGCTCCTACGCGTCCGGTTTTATCTTCACCACATCGATTGCCCCGGCTATTGCCGCAGGGGCGCTGGCCAGTGTCCATCATCTGAAAAACTCGTCGGTGGAGCGTCAGACTCAACAGGAGAGAGCCTCAATTCTCAAGTCACGTCTGACAGATATTGGTCTTCCGGTCCTCGACAATCCCAGTCACATTGTTCCTGTCATGGTAGGGGATGCGGTCAAGTGCAAGGCGCTTACCGATCAGTTGATGGAGCGTTATCGCATTTATGTTCAGCCGATCAACTATCCAACGGTGGCTATTGGCACAGAACGAATTCGTTTGACGCCAGGTCCCATGCATTCCCTCGAGGATATAGATTTCCTTGTCGAGGCGCTCGGGACCTTGTGGAGCGAACTGGAACTGCGTCGTGCCGCCTGACAATCGCAAACCCGATCGCTCCGTCTCCCCACGCACAGGCCCGGAGAAGCACGGGGCTGTCGGTCAGGCACCTGCCGGCCCTCTTCCTCGTGCCGGAGAGGTATATTTTGAATTCAGGTCTGTAGGGGCCTTTATGCGTGTCAACATCATTGATGGCGCCACCGGGCAGGAGACCTATGTACTTGGTCCGCTTAACGCCAGCCGTGAACATCTGCAAAATCTGGCATTACGCAAATTACGGAACATGAAGTCTCGCAAGGGCTGAGTTCGCGACTATTTTATCTCGATGCCTGGTATTATTCCTTTTCAATCATTATAGTGGCCAAATGTCTATCTGGGGAAAATTGACAGGGGCTGCTGCGGGACTTGCGATCGGAGGACCGATAGGGGCCTTGCTGGGTGGTATGGCCGGGCATATCGCAGACCGTGCAACAGAATCACAAACCGACAGGGCCTTGCGTGACAGGCTGGCATTTACGGCCGGAGTTGTTGCTCTTGGAGCCAAAATGGCCAAGGCTGACGGACATGTTTCAAAAGATGAAATTATTGCTTTTCGCGAAGTCTTCAAGGTCCCGGAGGAAGACGAAAAAAATATAGCCCGGTTGTTCAATCTCGCCAAACAGGACGTCGCCGGATATGATGCCTATGCTGATCAACTGGCCCGCATTTTTCGGAATAATCCGCAAATGCTTGTTGATGTGCTGGAAGGACTATTCCATATCGCGATGGCTGATCAGATCCTCCATCCCGCGGAGGAGCGTTTTCTTGGCGAAGTTGCGCAGCGTTTCGGAATTGATGAAAATCAGTTCAGGAATATTAAATCCCGCTACGTTATCAGTAATGATTGCGACCCCTATTCAATTCTCGAAGTGCCCTGTGATACGGATGATGAAGCATTGAAAAAACACTATCGAAAACTTGTCGCCGAGCACCATCCGGACAAGCTGATTGCCCGGGGTGTTCCGGACGAATTTGTCGAGATTGCCAACAGAAGGCTCGCAGCGATTAATGCTGCCTGGGAGGAAATCAGGAAGCAGCGCGGGTTTTAACGCGGACCACAAAAAAAAAGACAATGCCTTGACGATAGTGTCTTTTGAAGTGAAAGCAAAGTACCGGAAGGCTAGGCGTTTCCCTGCAATCCGGCCGCAAGTTCGCGATTGATGGATATCAGTTCGTCCAGCTTGCCGGCTTCCGGCTCGTTTTCGATGTCGAGTGTCTGCTTGAAAACAAAGGTGCCCAGATTACCCACATTGTTACGCACCTCGACGGGCAGGGGGTTATCCTTGTCGGCGGCCGCGCTGGTCAGCAGGATCCACAATTGCCGGTTGAAATAAAGCGCGTTGGCGACATCACCCATATCTTCTGACCACTGGTCTTTGGCAGCCTGCAACTGATTGGCAGATTTCATGAGAGCAGCGGCTTCTGCTTCGCGCGGCGTTAGTCCGTTTACAGCAGTCTGATTATAGGCCTGGGCAGCTGATTGCATGTTGTAAGCTCCTTGATTGTGGTTCCGATGAGCAAAAAGTGTTTGTTATATGTTTATAAAGCAATGGCATTAACAACGCGTTAAATGATGTTCTCAACTGAAGCAGTGAGTCGCAAAAGCCGAAGCAAAAAAAGAAGGCGGATCAGTATAAACCCGCCTTCTTTTGTATTTTGTTTTTCGCCGCGTGCTAACGCAGGAAGGACAGGATGGCCTGGTCGTTCTGATTGGCAATACCCATTGTCCGGGTGGCCAGCTGCTGACGAGTCTGCAAGGCCAGCATATTTGCGCCTTCCTTGTTGGTGTCGGCGATTGTGAGGTCCGAAGCGCCTTTTTCCAGCGTGTCAATCATGGCCGTCGTGAAATCCTGGCGGGTCTGCACGGTGGTCAGGTTTGAACCAAATTTTGAAGCTTCCGTCCGCAGGGTGGTCAAGGCATCAGTCAGTTGATTGAGGCGGTCGGTAATTTCAGTATCCGACTGGAAGTCACCGGCGGTTTTTGTAAGACCAAGCCCGTCTGCGTCAAGGCTTACACCTTTCAGGGTGATCGAGTTCTGTTTGGAGCCGGTTTTTTCGTTGAAGGTGACTTTGAGATCATCGCCCTGGAGAAGATTGATGCCGTTGAAATCAGCATCCTCGGCCAGACTTGTGATCTGATCAAGAATATCGTCGAACTGGTCCGACAACCGGGCGCGTGTTTCGTTATTGTCAGCTGTTGGTGCGGTTATGGTCTGCGCATCGTCAGCGTCAACAGCCTGAGCTGCCGTTCCATTGATGGTTGCAGTCGTACCAAACAGATCCTGCAAGTCATTGTCAGTTGCGCCACCAGCATCATCGGTAATAGCAAGATCAAGTTTGGCCCCGTCATTGCCTTTGATAGACAGCTTGCCATCGGTGGTCACCTCGGCGGTGGCCTTGCCGCTCAGGCCGACATTGACCTGATCTACAAGATCCTTGACGGTGGTTGTTGCGGTAATGGTGAGCTCTGTTTCTGTGGCAACGCCATCTTTTGTCGTTGTGAACTTGATCTTGTCACCGGCATCAAATCCGAGATCAGCAACAAGTGCCTTGCCTTCACCTTCAGACTTGGTGGTCGCACCTGCCAATGCTGTTTCACCGACAATGGTGGCATCTTTTTCACCGGTTGCATCCTGAAGGGCCTGACGAGCCGTACCCTGGGCACTTTCCACCAGCTTTGTAATGGAAGTAATGGCGTTGTCGGCAGCTTTCAGCGTATTGACGCCGGTGCTCATGCTGTCCAGAAGATTGCCGAGGTCGCCAGCGCGGCTGTTCATTGCCGAAGCGGTAAAGAAGTTGGCCGGATTGTCGAGCGCGCTGTTGACGCGGTTACCGGTTGCCAGTCTGTTTTGTGTCTGCTCGATCATGTTCGTCGTATTACGAAGAGCCATAAGGTTTGATCGAATACCACTGGATATTGCTATATCACCCATTTACGTTCACCTTTTTTCTGCTGAAAAATACTCCCACTCCAGTGGAGCAGTTAATATAGTAATAGTCTCTTAGCCTGAACAATTGGTAAACAGGTTGCACTCTGTTTTACTACTCGCGTCGAAGACCCCGGGTTGATAACTGTCATTTCAGAAGGGAAGCAATTGTTATAGTGTTATAAATAAAAACAGTTGGCGGGTGTTTTTATTCGCGGGATGGAATTAAAAAATAATTTAGCGATTATCTCCGGCGAGTTTGCGGTACAGGAAAAGGGAAACCGGAAGCATCCCGGAACGGTCGGAATGCTTCCGGAATACACCAGGAAGCAACAATTCGGTTACAATTGGCCGAATTCCGATAGAAATCGGTTTTCGGCAAAAAAACGAAAGACTGACCGACTGCATGGGGGAACTACAGTCCGGCCGGTAATGACGGGAAATTGCAATACAACAGGGGTACGCGCGAATCTGATCCCTGTTATTGAATTGACTTCCCGTGGCACCTTACCGGCGGAACCCGACTGATCTTTGGGATGCTGCTCTTTACAATGAACGATTGACGGAAATGGCCGTCGGCCTTGATGTTGCGGTACTGGCCATCGAGGCTGTTTGACCATAGGTTTCCGGCCCCTGCCGTGTCGTTCCGGCGGCTTGTGATATGGTACGCAAGAGATTTTCCGATATCGCCTTGACGGCACCAAGGGCATCCTGATTGATCTGCAACGAACGCCGGAATTGAGCGTGCTGATCCCTGAGGACTTCAATCTGATCGGGAACAACTGTACTGATATATTTTGCATTGGCATTCAGGACCGTCATGTCCCTCATCAATGTTGTAGACAGAGAGGTCTTCCTTGCTGCCAGCGATGCAATCTGTTGTGTTTCTCCCTTGCGAAGAAGCTCGGTTTCGCGCTCCAGTTCGCAAATGAGTTCGGCGCTTGTCTGAAGGATGCGTGTGCACAGGTCTTCTGCCTGCTGCGGATGCTCCAGGTGAGAAGGGGCATCAATCATGCCGGTCTGGTTTATCAGGTCATCAATCATCACACTTTACCTTCCTGTATGGCAATAATTTCGCGATAGACTTCATCTGCAATGCCTATCCCGCCACTTTTGGCCATATCTTTTGCATATTCCCCGAGAAGTACGGATCGAAACTGTTGTTCTGCATGACCGCCCCCGAATGGCGCATCGGTTTTCAGTCCTTCAAACATGCTTTCAAGCATGGTTGTCAGAAAATTCTGTTCAAATTCCTCTGCGGCCTGTCGTGCGGCTTTTTGCGATTTTGTGACGCCGGACAGGTTATTCGTCTGCAACTCTGGCTGTTTTTCCAGAACCGGTGTCAGGGGTGATGTAATCGTCATAAGTCTAGAGCACCTCTATTTCAGCCTGCAATGCGCCGGCAGCTTTTATGGCCTGGAGAATTGAAATCATATCCCGCGGCCCGATACCCAGCGCATTCAGACCATTGACAAGCTGACGCAAATTGACCCCGTTACGGATAATGCCAAGTTTACGCTCGCCCTGATCATTTACATTTATACGTGTACGCGGCACGGTTGTTGTCACGCCGTCACTCAGAGGGGCGGGCTGGGACACCTGCGGTTGTTCGGATATGGTTACGGTCAGATTTCCCTGCGCAACAGCGACTGTGGAGACTCTGACATCCCTTCCCATGACAATAATGCCTGTCCGTTCATCAATAACAACACGCGCTTTCTGGTCCGGTTCCACATAAAGCTGTTCGATTTCCGTCAAAAGGTTGATAATGTCTGTATATTTATCACCGGGAGCGAGGCGTACCGTGGATGGATCGACAGCTCTTGCGATATCTTCCCCGCGAAAGGCGTTGATGGCCGTGGCGATTCTTCTCGCTGTTGTCAGATCCGGGTTGCGCAATGCCAGTCGCATGCTGCGCTGCTTCCCGAGCTGGTGCCTGATCTCCCGTTCAATAATCGCCCCGTTGGAGATACGGCCGACCGTTGGTACGCCGCGCGTGATTGATGCAGCGTCTCCCTGCGCCTTGAAACCGGCTATCGCAACAGAACCCTGACCCACGGCAAAAACCTCTCCGTTCGCGCCTTTCAATGGCGTTACAAGCAATGTCCCGCCTTGCAGACTGCTGGCATCGCCAAGCGCACTGACAGTCACGTCGATACGCGTGCCATGCGTCGCAAAGGGCGGCAGATTTGCCGTAACCATGACTGCGGCCACGTTTTTTGTTCTCAAATTACTGTCCCTGGTATTGACACCGAGGCGCTCCAGCATCGATTCAAGGCTTTGTCGCGTAAACGGCGAATTGTTGAGCTTGTCACCGGTTCCATTGAGCCCGACAACGAGTCCGTAACCGACAAGCTGGTTTTCGCGTATGCCCTCGATATCAACCAGATCCTTTATTCTGGAGGATGCATCGACAACAGGCGCATAAATCACCATCAGAAAAACGGTTGTAAAAGTAACCATTCCGACAAAAAACAGAACCCTGGCGATCAGGGTCTTTACTGAAAAGCGGGAAGATTGCACAACAGCACTCCACTATCTGACATGCCACATTTATTGGACTTTTGGTTACAAGGATCATGCCAGTCGATACGTCATTCGTAAGGCATTGTAACAATTGCGAAAAACAATATATGAGGATATCCGTTCGAAAAGGAAAAGGTAGTGTCTTGCCCGTTGACCGGCAATATTTACCCGGCCTTTACCTGCTGTTAATGCGATCCGGCAATTCTGACCGGGGACAGCATTTGGATGAGACGGGATGCAGGGAATGAAAATAACGAATAGCAGACCGGTTGCCACAAAGCGTAAAATATCAGGGAAAAACAATCTGTCTGGCGACAGTGATGTTTTTTCTATCGATGAAAACGCGGATACAGCAAACATGGCGTCCAGTGTAAAGATTGGCAAGCCCGCGTCGATTGGCGATATATCAACACTGCTTGCGGTCCAGGGGGAAGCTGTCGGTGCGCACCAGTCGGAAGTTGTTGATCGGGGATTTGGAATTCTTGATGCGCTTGACGATTTGAAACTGGATGTGCTGTCCGGGAGTGTTTCGCGTCGCAAACTTTTAAACCTTGCCGCACTGGTAAACAGGCAGGGATCAAAGGCAGAAGACCCTGCATTAATGAATATTCTTGATCATATCGAGCTGCGGGCGCGGGTTGAACTGGCAAAATTCGACCAAAACAGGCGCAAACATCCCTGGTGAGCGGTCATTTGTTACGCTCCCCCATGTTAACTTTTCTGCACGGTTTGGCTTGGCCTGTTGGCAGCCCCTATATTATCCCAATGCATACATAATCTTGCCCTGTTTTTTGTTCTTTCTGTCACATACGACTGATAAAGTGAAAACAGGTATGCGGATCAAGTCATTGTTCGCCTTGAAAGGATAGCCGTTTATCCTGTAGAACGTGGCATGGAACCGGCGTGAATTTCGCTGTATCAGGCAAAAGCCCGTATGTGTGATACTGGCAAGATTGTGGGACTTGAAGCAATGGGTAAAACCATAATGCCAAGGGGATTGACAATGCTGCATAAGGTTGAGGCTGATAAAAAAAAATCTGCATCCGGCCATTCAGAAAGTTATGTGCCGTCTGATCAGGAAGAATTCATGAACAAACGTCAACTGGCCTATTTCAGGAAAAAGCTGGAAAACTGGAAAGAGGATATTCTGAGAGCCAACCGGGATACACTGCAATCCCTGCATGATGATTCCAGCCAGTACTCCGAAAATGCTGACAGGGCGTCTGCTGAAACGGATAAATCCCTTGAACTTCGGGCGCGAGACCGGCAACGCAAACTGATCGGCAAGATTGATGAGGCTCTGGAGCGCATAGAGAATGGCACTTACGGGTATTGTATGGAGACCGGCGAACCCATTGGTCTCAAGAGGCTTGAGGCACGACCAATCGCAACGCTGAGTATCGAAGCCCAGGAGCGCCACGAACGCAAGGAAAAGATATTCCGTAACTAGGTTCTGATCATATTACGGCTGAAAAGAGATTGAATCAGTGTATAAAAAAAGGTGCCTTGTTCGGGCACCTTTTTATGTGTGTTCACGGTGGGATTTTACACCTAGAATGGCAACAAAATATCGAGAGCTTCCTGTCCGGCCGGTGGTCTCTGCACATCTGATATATGTCCGCGCCCCCCGTAGGACACCCGGGCTTCGGCAATCTTCGAGATATGAATACGGTTCCGTGCTGAAATATCTTCCGGGCGTACGATCCCGGCAATCATCATTTCCCGAACTTCATAATTGACGCGTATTTCCTGCCGTCCTTCAATGACCAGATTGCCATTGGGGAGTTTTTGAGTGACGACGGCGGCAATTTTGGTGGCCAGCTTCTCGGTGCGATTGACAGAGCCGGTACCCGAATTCGAGGTTGTAGAATCAATTCCGACCAGTTTCGACATGTCAGCACCACCGGGCAGAACCTTTTTGGCCAGCACTTCGAAACCTCCGAGTTTGTCGATGCCAAGGCTCTTTGCTGCAACGCGGTTACGCGCAGTGGTGTTGTCAATTTTGGCCTTGTCGGTAATTTCAACGATAACGGTCAGGATATCGCCGACTTTCATCGCGCGCTGGTCCTTGAAAAAAGACCGCGATCCGCTACGCCACAGGGAATTGGCATTGTATTTTGCCTTTTCAGGCGCGGGCATCGGCAGGCTCACCGGACGATAGCCCGGTTTGTTGACCGGATTGCCAATGCGGCTCAGGGGAGGTGCCTTGCCGATTTCGGCAAGACGGTCTGTATTGGTGCATCCGGAAAGCATCAGGATCAATAAAATCTGTGCGGCTGCAATTATATGTATCATCGGTTTCATAGGGATAAATCCGTACTCATTGGAAAATGAGGATCTGTTGTGGCGCGAGGCTAGCTGCCGGAATTGTCGCTGTGTTTGGGGGAAACGCTGACGAGGCCGTCGGCAATGGCGGTTGCGTGAATGATGCGCTTTGACCGCGTGTTAAGGATTCTGACACTGTCCCCCTTTACGGCATCGGCCAGAGCCTTGCCTTCGGTGCGCAAAACAAGTCCGGGCATCTCCAGCAATATGGTGACAAGCTGGTTCTTGCGAATAATTCGGGGCTTTTCAAGGTCGGAACGATTGATCTGTCTGCCCTGTTGCAGTCGTCGACGGGCAACAAGCCCGATCATTTCCTCAAGAGCAGGAGCCGGGCTGCTCTGACGAGGATTATATTTTATGTATTTGAGTTCAATGTCACGCTGGCTTATTGCGGTTCCGCGGGGGATGTCCCGCGCGGCGACGCCGGTCTCCACCATCAACCGGGCTGTTCCTTTGATAACAACAGGGTCCAGATGGCTGTCCGCCAGTGAAAACCGGGCGATGAATCGTTCCGATGCAGCAGACCAGTCAAAATGTGACAGGTTTAACTCCCCCTGGACTTTTTTGTCATAATGAAGATTTTCGAGCGCGCGCGGCAGGCGAATGATCAGTTTGCGTCTGCCTTTGATGCGGGGGTACCGATCATCAAGCCGTTGGCGAATCAGTTTTTCGAGTTCCTCTATCCGGACAACCCGGCTGGAACGCGATATCGTAACCATTTCGAAAGTCGGATGGTTTTTCTGAACAAGATTGTGTTTTTTGGCAGCGGCCAGAACACGGGCCGTTGAGACACGTCCGGTCGTTCCCGGTGCAGGAGAGCGGAAAACGGCAACATGGCCATTTTCGCCCGCATTCGAGAACAGATCGCCGAGGGTGACGAGTGGGCCGTCCACTTCGACAATTTGCTTCAGGCGAGGTGCGTTTGTTGCGGCCCTGATCGGCAAGGAGGCCAGGCAGGAAAGTGTGATTATTGCGACCAGGAGAATGAAATAATCATTCAGCGCGCGACAACAGGGTTCAGTCAGACGAGGGCGGATCATGTTTCATCCCACTCCTGTTATATCTATCGAAGGATGTTGGAAGTTGTCTGCATCATCTCGTCAGAGGAACTGATGACCTTGGCGTTCATTTCATAGGCGCGCTGGGCGGCAATCAGGTCGGACAATTCGGCGACAGCGTTGACATTGGACGTTTCGAGATAACGTTGCAGGACAGTCCCGAAACCGTCATCCCCGGGCGCGCCGACTACAGGTTCACCGCTGGCAGGTGTCTGCAAAAACAGGTTGTCGCCTATGGCAGAAAGTCCGGATTTGTTAGCGAAGCGCGCCAGTTGTAACTGGCCAAGATTTGTGGCCGCGGTCTGCCCGTCTATGGTTGCTTCAACAACACCTTCCTTGCTGATCGATACCGCTTTGGCATTGGCCGGAACGGTAATATTGGGATCGACGAGGTAACCGTCAAGCGTGACAAGATTGCCATTGGCGTCAAGTTCAAGGGAGCCGTCTCTTGTGTAACCGGTGGTGCCATCCGGAAGGGTTATGCGCAAAAAGCCTTCTCCTTTAATGGCGACGTCGAATTCCTTGTCGGTTGATTGAAGACTTCCCTGGCTCATAATGCGCGAAGTCGCGGCTGTTTTAACACCATAGCCGATTTGCAGACCGGTAGGGACACGGG
>JALXEI010000202.1 GCA_027069645.1 Hyphomicrobiales bacterium | reverse complement strand
CGCCGAGGTGCTGGAAGAAGAAACGCCATAAAAAAGACGCCGGATCAATTGTCTCGTCCGGCGCCTTTCAGCGCAACAGGCCGTTTTATGGCAAACGGCCCCGCCGGGGAAGCGGGGCCGTGTTGCCGGTGCCGGAGCCCATGAGCAACCGGTAGCGATCAATCCTCGACATAGAGGATCAGAGCGACGGCCTGCTTGCTGGGATCTTTTGATTTGCTGACCTTGCCATCAAGAATGATCGGTTTGGCGACCTTGTAGTTTCTGCTGACATAGTCCTGGAGATACGCGCCGCGCAGATTGGGCAGGTCATCATTACTGATATCCGGGCCGTAGTGACGATCGACGAATTCGGGACCATAAATTCCCCCTTTGTCCTCAAGTACCTTTATGTCCGTATATTCAAACCCTTTGGCCAGTTTGCCATGATAGCGACCGGCGCTGGCTTTGCCCCGGACATAGATCTGGTAATTTCGTTTGCCGTCAAGAGCACCACGGATATCCGAGATAACGCGATCAAGGGATTGCTTGAACTGTCCCTGGTTATCAATCTTGCTATAACTGGCCGAGGCAAATTTGTAACCTTTGCCACTGGCCGGGTTTTTGAGGAAAATATTGTAATAGTGTCCGCGCTTGCCATCCACCAGTTCGACTTTTGGTGACTTGACCATGTTGTAGTCCCTCGATGTCAGGCGCAGTTTTGTCTCGTCCTGATTATATTTGTGGATCAGGGCAAGAGGTGTGGCGCGTTTTCTGACGACCGTAGCCGGGGCAGCAGGGGCCGGGGCCGGAACAGTCACGGTTTTGGTGACGGTTCTGATTTCCGGCGGTCTGTTTTTCAGTTTTTCGATTTCTGCCCTGAGCGCCGGAATTTTTGCTGTTTCAGCCTCCAGAGAGGCGATTTTGGCGGACTGGACCTCATTGTCATTTTTGTAGGTATTGATGACCGTTTTCATGCGATTGTTTTCGGTATTGAGGTCCGCATTGTTTTTGTTCAGGCGGGCAATGACACCATTCAGTCGCGTGATTTCACCCCCTTCGGTCTGATTGACGCTGATATTTCCCTTCAGTTTTTTGTTTTCCTCACGCAGCCTGGCGATTTCCTCGCCAAGACGATCGTTCTTTTGCCCAAGCATGCTGATTTTTGAAGTCAGCTCGCCAATGGTTTTATTATCGGCTTGTGCGTTGGCCAGCTTGCTTTTGAGATCGGAAATTATACCCGTGAGACGACCGTTTTCCGCCGAGAGGCGGGTTGTTTCATTTTTAAAGCGAGTGACCTTGCTGTCATATCCGGCCAGTTGGTTTTTATAGGTACCGATTTCTTTCTGGTAGGCACTGATTTTGTCGGACAACCCGCCAAGGGCCGAAATTTTCGGCTGCCAGACAAACCAGCTCGCGCCAGCCAGAACAAGTCCGGTAATCATGGTCATGAAGCCAAGCCCGCGCGGGCTTCCCCTTTTTTCGTCAACCAGCGGGTGACGGCGGATCATCTGGAAAAAACCCATGATTGCAAACAGACCGCCAAGCCCGAGGAGGCTGAAGAAAATCCATTTGATGGCGCTCATGCCATTCATGCCCCAGGTGGTCCAGACCAGCCAGGCAAGCGCTCCCATAAGCAGCAGGGAAAGCAGCGCCCACGGCCAGAAGCCCCAGCCGGATCTTTTACCGTTCCGGTCGGTGATGATGCCCGCTGAATGATGCCTGTCGGTACTGGCAATTGAACCGGATGTCCCCTGTTTCAGTTCTTTCGTGGCGACTGATTCGGTTGTCGCGGTTTCCCTTGCCGCTGATGAAACGGAGACGGATGCCTTTTCCGCTGTGTCGGCAATGCGGGTTGCCCTGTTTTTGCGCAACCAGGACGCCATGCCAAACAGCACCAGCAGCCCCGTCAGGCCGGCAAGTCCCCATATAAGCCATTGCCCCATATCAGCATTCATGCCAGTCATCAGAATCCTCCCGATATATTTCTGCTCCGGCCCTCTGGACCGGTGACCTGTTCAGCCGTCTGAAACGGGCCGGAAACCGATTGAAAACGGTGCAAAACATTCCGACCACGCGAGTATTCATTATTCATGTAGCAGGCTAAATAGCAAGTTTGACAGGGATAAGACAAATTTGCGAGGGGCAATATGACCTTTTCAGACTTCATCGGTGTATTTTCGGAGAGGCCAGACCGGTTCTTGTTGTTTGCGGGCAATTGGCGTATATCGGATCACCGGCCCGCCTTTTCACCCTATCGCGGGCCGGTTTGCAAACAGGCCGCCGGACAGATTAACAGGGGAGAGGAAAGTGTCGGAAAACGGATCGGTGATCAGCAGCATCCTGGGTTTTTTCGTACCGGTACACCCGGATGGCCATAAATTCGTTGCCATCGCAGCCATTATTGCGGTTCCTGGTTTTCTGGTCTCCTCGACGCTGGGGTTGCTGCTTTTCATTATTGTCGCCTATGTGGCCTATTTTTTTCGCGATCCCGAACGTGTGGTTCCCCAGCGCAAGGGGCTGGTGATTGCTGCTGCCGACGGTCGGGTTTCGATGATCGAGGAAGTCAGTCCGCCACCGGAACTGGAACTGGGGCCGGAATTGCGACTAAAAGTATCGATTTTCCTGTCTGTGTTTGATGTGCATATCCAGCGCGCGCCGGTTTCGGGCGAGATCATTCACAAGGTCTATACGCCGGGGCTGTTTCTCAATGCCGAACTCGACAAGGCCAGCGAGGACAATGAACGCTCGTCGCTGGTTATCGAGACGATTGAGGGCGAAAAGATTGCCGTGGTGCAGATTGCCGGGCTGATTGCACGGCGTATCAAGGGATTTGTCGAAAAGGGACAGCGCATTGGTGTTGGCGAACGGTTCGGGCTGATCCGCTTTGGCTCGCGTGTCGACGTCTATCTGCCACGCGGCACAGTACCGCTGGTCGCTGTGGGGCAAACGGCCATCGGTGGCGAAACGGTCATTGCCGATCTCAATGCCGGTGACGAAGCTGTGCGCGAAACCCGCCCGATTTAAACCTGACGGTGCCGCAAGGATCTGGTAGTATGAGCCATAAACAGAACGAACAGCAGCGAGAGAGGTTGGCATGGCACCGTTTTCGACATCGAACAGGCGAATCAACGGGCCAGAGGATAACCGGCGCTTTCCCATGCGGGGCCGACTGGTTCCGGTTCGCCTGCTGATACCCAATCTGATCACTCTGATGGGGTTGAGTGCGGGGCTTACGGCTATTCGCATGGGCATCGAACATCGCTATCAACTGGCCATTGCGGCGATATTGATTGCCGCCGTGCTGGACGCGCTTGATGGTCGCGTGGCCCGGATGTTGAAAGCCACCAGCAAATTTGGCGCTGAACTCGACAGCCTCGCGGATTTTGTCAATTTCGGTGTGGCCCCGGCGATGATTATTTTTACCTGGGCGCTGGATGATTTGCGTTCTATCGGCTGGATTGCCGTTCTGATTTACGCCCTTTGTGCCGCATTGCGGCTGGCGCGTTTCAATGTTGCTCTTGAGGATGAGGAGGCCCCGGCCTGGACAAAGAACTATTTTAGCGGTATCCCGGCGCCGGCTGCGGCCATTACAGTGTTGTTACCGCTGTATTTTTCATTTTTGGGGGTTCCAGGCGTTGATGTTCTCAAGCCTTTGATCCTTGTTCACGTGCTGTTTATTGCCCTGATGATGGTGTCGAAGATTCCAACCTTTTCGGGCAAACTCATCGGTGCCAAAATCGATCGTGAATATGTTTTGCCATTGCTGGTCGCCGTTGCCATTGTTGCAGCCTTGCTGTTTACCTATAACTGGGCCATGCTGATCATTGGTTCCCTGGCCTATCTGGCGGTTATCCCCTACAGCTATATGCGCTACCGGTCGCTGGCCGCGCGTTACAGGTCCGGCAAGACGCGGAGCCGGGAAGTGGCTCCGGCGGAGACTAAAAAATCCCTTGCCGAGCTGGAAAAGAAAATAACCACACCCCGGCCGGACCGGCTTCAGTAAAGCAAGACGTCTTTGGCTCCGTTATACCAGCGAGCGAAAAGACTGACCTTTGTGTTCTCATCGGGTTTGTTGCTCCCCGCTCCCCGGACAAGTGCAGCACAGAACCGGGGTCCAGAGCCACAAGTGATATTCTTTTTTGTTTTTTGTTCATTTTCTCAACACGGTACACCAGTCTGCATGAGTCATTACCTGCGCCGTCGCTTGTTATTCCGCGGCTTTTGGCATCTCCTCAACGGGTGGTGAGGCTGTTTGATCGGTATGGCTGCGCTTTCCATTCTGCTGGCGGGCCATTTTCCGGTGCGCGAAGCGGTGTCGGACAATGGTGGGCAGGGCCAGCAGGGTGGGGGTGAGGACGAGCGTCAGCAGGGTAGCAAAGCCAAGCCCGAAAATGATTGCTGTGGAGAGCTGCACCCACCAGATGGATGTCACCGAACCCACTTGCACAATGCGATTGAAAAAATCCAGATTGATTTGCAGGGCCATTGGCAACAGGCCGCATATGGTGGTGATGGTGGTGAGCAGCACCGGGCGCAGTCGCTGGCCCGCCGAGCGCAGAACCGCTTCCATCACCGGCATTCCCATTTCCCGGTGCAGGTGATTATAGGTATCGATCAGCACAATCGAGTTGTTGACGACAATCCCGGCCAGCGCAATCACCCCCGTTCCGGTCATAATGGTGGAAAAGGTCTGGCCGGTGACCATCATGCCGAGCAGTACACCGACAACGGAAAGGACGACCGTAGAAAGCGTGATCGTGGTTTGCCAGAAGCTGTCGAACTGCGTGACCAGGATAAGGAACATCATGAACAGCGCCCCCATCATGGCCTTGCCGAGAAAGGCAGCGGATTCCTTCTGGTCCTCGTCGGCACCGCGAAAACGGGTT
>JALXEI010000201.1 GCA_027069645.1 Hyphomicrobiales bacterium | reverse complement strand
AGTTCCAGTCTTCTTCATGTTCCCAATAGGTATCTTCATACTGGTGCTGGACAAAGAACAGCCAGCCGCCAATGATGGCCGCAATGACAAGGGCGGGCAGATAGGCTTTGAGAAAAGGTCCGACGCCAAGGGTGTACATCAGGCCGCCAATGACCAGAAACATTGCGATATCAAGGCCGACGATGCTTTTCCATATTTTTCGGGAAGGTAACGGTTGCCAGAATGGCAGTCTTTGTATGATGGCAAAATGGACGGGAACACCGATAATAAACAGTACAAGCGGATGACGATAGAGCCTGTATTTGATTTTCCCGACAATTCCGAGCGCCTTGTATTCCTTGATTGTCAGTGTGGTGATATCACCGGTGCCGCGCCGCTCCAGATTGCTGCATGAGGCGTGATGAATGGCGTGGGCACGTTTCCAGAACTCGTAAGGGGTTGCTGTAAATACCGACATCAGCCGCCCCAGCCAGTCATTGGCCTTTTTTGACTTGAAGAACGAGCCATGCCCGCAATCATGTTGAATGATAAACAGTCTGACCAGAAATATACCGGTTGGAACCGAGAGCGCGAGCGTAAGCCAGTAGGAGATATCGAGGCTTGCATAGGCGAGCGTGAAAAAGAAAACAAAAAGGCCAAACGTAACAGCCAGTTGTGTCAGGCTGCGTCGGGTAGATGAATCACGAAAGTCCATACAGTGAGCGGCAAGTTTTATTCCGAGGGCCTTGACCTCTTCAAGGTTCATATGATCGAAGGGGCCTCCGTCTGCCTGCTTTGTCATGGTGTTTTTCTTCCTGTATGGCCGGTAAAATATTTTCCTGTTTTCTATAGCATGATTTTTTGAGGCGACCAGAGGTGGAAGGTCAGGACTGACAACTATTTGCAAGTCGGGACAATTTGTCTCGCTCCTATCACCCGAATACAACACAAAACCGGCCCCTGAATGCCTCCGGGGACCGGTTTTGTGAATAAATTTATCCGGCAACCGAATCGGTCAGGCCGAGATTTTCATGTCGACATTTTCCTCGTCAGGATCGCGCAGAACATAGCCGCGTCCCCAGACGGTTTCCACATAGCCGTTGCGTTCAAGATCGGGCATGTCCTTGTCGTTTTTCAGTCCCATCGAGGCCTGAATGGCTTTTTTGATCTTCTTGCGCAGCTTGCAGATGAATACGTCAATGATTTTCAGTTCCGGCTCGTCCATGCCGCCATAAAGATGGTTAAGGAACATTTCCTTGGTGAGCGTTGTGCCCTTGCGCAGGGACAACAGCTCCAGCATCTGATATTCCTTGCCGGTGAGATGAACGGGCTGGCCATCGACCTGAACGGTCTTGGCATCAAAATTCACGGCCAGCAGTCCGGTTTTCAGCACCGACTGGGAGTGGCCTTTCGAGCGCCGCACAATGGCATTGATCCGCGCGACCAGCTCGTCCTTGTGGAACGGTTTGGTCATATAGTCATCGGCGCCAAAGCCAAGGCCCTTGACCTTGTCGTCAATGCCGTTATGGCCCGACAGGATCAAAATGGGTGTCTCGACCTTGTTGACCCGCAATTGTTTCAGAACATCATAGCCGCTCATATCGGGCAGACCGATGTCCAGCAGAATAATGTCATAGTCATAGAGTTTGCCAAGATCGACACCCTCTTCCCCCAGATCCGTCGTAAATACGTTGAATCCGTCACTTTCGAGCATCAGTTCGATACTCTGCGCTGTTGCGCTGTCATCTTCGATAAGGAGAACCCGCATCTGTCGTCCTCTCTTGGATTGGTCAAGAGACCCCCAAATCGCCGTACGAGAGAACAAATCGGCGCGCCAAAATTCAAATTCGTTTTTTTATTTAACTCGAACCAGGAACTTACAGACGAATCATTACTAAACCCTTACCTGTGATTCGAGCAATCCCTGCCCCGGGCAGAAATGCAAACTGTTGCAACAGGGTTACAAAAAACCGGCGAACACCCCGCAGACGGCACTCGTCAAGCTGTTTTGCAACAGATCATGCGTGTCCATCATAAGGACCAATTCCTTTACCGGGTCTTAATGACTGGACGACCATGCTCGAATCGAACTTTAATAATGAAATTCATGTCGGTTGCTATTGTCCGGCATGTCCAGGGAGAACCGGCCCGGAGGAACAGATGATGGATCGTCTGATTGCAGATATCAAAAACATTCCCGGGCAACAGATTTACGGTCGCGTGCACGGCGTGCAGGGGCTGCTGGTGGAAATTGCCGGACCGGTCAGGGCGATGGGGCTTGGTTCGCGGATCCTTGTTGAAGCCGGACGCGGCCGTCCGCGGCTGTGCGAAATCGTCGGTTTTCGCAATGGCCTTGCTGTGGCGATGTCTTTCAACGACCTTGACGGTGTGCATATGGGCGACAGAGCGGTCCTTGAAAGGGCGGAACCGGCTGTCTATCCCGCACCTGAATGGCTCGGCCGCGTTGTCAACGCGCTTGGTCAGCCGATCGATGGCAAGGGGCCCTTGCCCCGCGGTCCTGTGGCTGTGCCGTTGCATCGTGCGCCGCCCAGAGCGGGGGAGCGCTCGCGTGTCGGACCGCCGATCGACCTTGGTGTGAAGGCTCTGAACAGCTTTGTCACCTGTTGTGAAGGGCAGCGCATGGGTATTTTTGCCGGATCGGGTGTCGGCAAATCGGTTCTCATGTCCATGCTTGCCCGCAATACATCGGCGGATGTGGCGGTGATCGGGCTCATCGGTGAGCGGGGCCGGGAAGTTCAGGAATTTATTGAGGATGATCTCGGGCCCGAGGGGCTGAAGCGCGCCATTGTTGTTGTGGCGACATCCGATGAAGCGGCGCTGATGCGACGTCAGGCGACCTGGCTGACAATGGCGGTCTCCGAATATTTCCGCGATCAGGGGCAGCAGGTGCTGTGCATGATGGACAGTATCACCCGCTTTGCCATTGCCCAGCGCGAGATCGGGCTGGCGGGCGGCGAGCCCCCCACCTCGCGCGGTTATACCCCGACTGTGTTTACCGAATTGCCGCGCCTTCTGGAACGGGCCGGACCCGGGGCCGGGAAGGGCAGTATCACCGGGTTGTTTACGGTGCTGGTGACCGGCGATGACCACAATGAGCCGGTGGCGGATGCGGTGCGGGGTATTCTTGATGGCCATATCGTTATGGAACGCGCCATTGCCGAAACGGGACGCTACCCGGCCATAAATGTACTGAAATCGGTCTCGCGTACCATGCCTGGCTGTGTCGCGCCGCAATATCTGCCTCTCATTACGCGGGCCAGAAAGCTGATGTCGACCTATGCGGATATGGAAGAGCTGATCCGCCTCGGCGCCTACAGGAAAGGCTCCAGCCCCGAAGTGGACGAGGCCATTGCCTGCCACCCCCATCTGGAAGATTTTCTGCGCCAGCAAAAGGGAGAATCATGTTCACTGGCGGAGGGCTACGAGCAACTGGCACAGGTCTTGAATAACCTTAACACGGGTAGTGAAGACGAAAGCCTGGCGGCAGATGCGCTTTAGAATGCAATCCTGTCGGTGCACGTCGATCGCTTAACGGCGATTTTACCCATTTGTTTTATATTGCCGGAATACAGTTCGCAAATGTAAGGGGTATCGAACCATGAAATCACACGACAGTCTTATCCGTCTTCGCAAATTCGAGGTTGACGAGCGCCGCCAGAAGGTTGCCGATCTTGAAATGATGATAGACGACTTCCGGAATATGGCCCGTGACCTGGATCGTCAGGTCGAAGTGGAGCAACAGCGTGCCGGGACTTCGGACGTGAATGATTGTCGCTATCCGCTGTGGGCAAAGGACGCTATTGTTCGTCGTGAACGGATCATTGAAAGCGTCAGGGAACTGGAAGAAAAGCTGGACGCGGCACGGGATGAACTGGCTTCTTCCTTTGAAGAGCTGAAAAAGGTTGAAAAGGTCGGCGAGCGCGAAACGGCCCGCGTTCTTGAAGCGCGCGACAGGGAAGAACGCGACGAACTTGACGAAATCGCCGCTTCCCGTCATCATCGCCGGGCCTGAGCAGTCGTACAGGTTACCTGATACGGACAGCGGGCCTGTTGCGGCTCCGCGAGGGGTGATACGGGCAGAGCCTTGCAAGGGCCTGTCCGTCTGATTGTCTGCCGGATTGAAGATGACCTGTCCGGAAAACCGCTACCATGAACGACAAAACCATATTGCTGATCATTGGCGGCGGTATTGCAGCCTACAAGAGCCTTGAGCTGATTCGGCTTTTGAAAAAACGCGGTGCCCGGGTGCGCGTTATTCTGACGCGTGGCGGGGCACAGTTCATAACGCCCCTGTCTGCGGCCACGCTGGCGGGTGAAAAAACATTCACCGACCTCTTTGACCTCGATGACGAGAGCGAAATCGGCCATATCAAACTGGCGCGCAGTGCCGATCTCGTGGTTGTGGCGCCGGCGACAGCCGATCTGATGGCCAGAATGGCGGGGGGCCTCGCGAGTGATCTGGCCACGACCTGTCTGCTGGCAACCGATCGTCCGGTCCTTCTGGCACCTGCCATGAACCCCGTCATGTGGAAAGCCCCGGCAACGCAGCGCAACCGCGCCCGGCTACAGGCTGACGGCATTGTTTTTGCCGGGCCGGACAGTGGCGATATGGCCTGTGGCGAACAGGGCGAGGGGCGCATGACGGAACCTGCCCTGTTGCTCGATGAAATCGAACGCCTTTTATCCGGCTCTGTACCGGAAAAGTCCGGCCGTCTGCCCCTGGCCGGACGGCATGTCCTCGTTACGGCGGGGCCTACTCACGAGCCTGTTGATCCGGTGCGCTATATTGCCAATCGCTCGTCCGGCAGGCAGGGATATGCCATTGCTGTTGCGGCCCGAGCGCTTGGGGCAGATGTCACCCTTGT
>JALXEI010000200.1 GCA_027069645.1 Hyphomicrobiales bacterium | reverse complement strand
AATTCAAAGGTTCTGGCCTGGAACAGGGTGCCCTACCGCTTTTACAAACGGCAAAGCTATCGCGATCCGCGACGCTGGGTCTCCCTCAAACCGCGTACAACGGACGATAGCGCCGCCACCAGCGCTTCGGCCAGATAACGGCAAAAGCCTGTTTCAACCATCTTTGAAAGGCCCGGAGCATCCCCTCCGTTCCCAAACATCCGGGCCTCAACTGAAGCCGACCTCTCACCCCTCTCGAGAGCGTCGGCTTTTTTTTATGTGGGAAAACCAGCAAGACGTTTTGAATTGGGATCTCAGGCCAGAAACAACTCGAAAAAAAGCTCGAGAAGCAGAACACCGAGGCAAAAAGCCCACAGGATTGCGCTGGCAAGCGCCAGGAGCGGAAACAGGCTCAGAACCTCGCGCCGCCGGAATGCGCCCGCAACAATCCGCAACAGGGCCACGGGACCGGCCAGCAGCCACAGCGCCAGCGCACCTGCAACATTGCCGTTGCCACCAACAACAGGATAATAACGGGGCGAAGGCGCACCAACCACGGCAGCAAGGGAATTTGAAGCCGCCGCAATCACAAGACCGGTTAAAACAATATGAAAATAAAATAACATCGCCGTACTCACACACCGGCGCACCGGCCCCTGTTAACAACGCCCTCACCTGTGCCCCCAGCATAGGAGCCTCGCAGCTACCGGGTCAAGTCCCGGACCGCCACCGCGCAATGCACGGTTAACGGCTCCGCGAACGGGTCACAACAGCCTTCAGGATACCAGGCCCGGAAATATCGGATAAGCCAATATGAAACCGCCCCCGAAAAAGGGGCAGAACGAGCAAAAAGACAAACTGAAAAAAGAAATGGTGCGGCCGAGAAGACTCGAACTTCCACGGGCATAAGCCCACAGCGACCTCAACGCTGCGCGTCTACCAGTTCCGCCACGGCCGCACACTTTTTATGTCAGCAAGCGCAACGAGAGAGCTTGCTACGAGGCAGGCCGTAGCTGTATCAAAATAAAGCGCGAGGAGCAAGCCTCTTTCATCACCCAGAAACAAGGCATATGGAAAGCGGCTTTATGATTCGAGCGGCTCGCCATCAGCGCCCACCGGCCTGACAATTTCAACACAAACCTGCTGATCCCGGACAATCACCTGACCACAGGCAAACGGCGCATTGTTGACAACAATCTCGACCTGTTCGTTTTCACTCTCATCCAGCATGATAACAGCACCGCGCCCCAGTCTCAGCAACTGCTGGATCGGCATATTGGTGCGCCCCAGCACGACCGACAGCTCGACTTCAACCTTATCAATAGCGCGCATGGCAACACCTGGTTTATAGTGATCGACAGGCGGATCGATCGATAAACTTTTTGCGTATCGAGCCGCGGAGAATGGCAGATTCAAGCCTTGTGATCCGACTATCCCGACAGGAGGTTAGCGATTGGTAAAATCTTTTCAACATTTTTCCCGTGCAACGGTGGATTGGTGTCATTTCGACGATCTGTGCCCCTATGAAAGCACCCTTTCGGAAATGGAAAAACAGGTCGCACAAATTCACGCCCGAAAAGCCGCCGAACAGGTCTGGCTGTTGCAGCACCCTGCCCTGTACACGGCGGGAACCAGCGCCAGACCGGGAGATCTGCTGGATGCCGGACGCTTTCCGGTGTTCGAGACGGGGCGCGGTGGACAATATACCTATCATGGACCGGGACAGCGGATTTGCTACACCATGCTTGACCTGACCCGCCGCGGCCGGGATGTACGCAAGCTTGTGGAAATGCTGGAAAAATGGGTTATTGAAACACTGGCGCATTTTGAAGTGAAGGGTGAAATTCGCGAGGGCCGTGTTGGCGTCTGGGTGGCCCGTCCCGACAAGCCGCCGGTCAATGGCGAGATGTGTGAGGACAAGATTGCAGCCATCGGCATCAGGCTGCGCCGCTGGGTCAGCTATCACGGCATGGCTCTTAATGTCTGTCCCGATCTCGAACACTATGCCGGGATTGTGCCCTGCGGCATCAGCGGCCACGGCGTCACCAGCCTGCATGATCTGGGCGTAAAGGTATCCATGCGCGAGGTCGATGAAGCGCTGCGCGCCAGCTTCGTCAAAATATTCGAAACACCGGTAAAAGAGACCTGCCGTTCAATACAGGCGTAATCAACCGGTGGCGCGGATTTCAAATCCCTCGCCCTCATAATCCGGCTGATCGACAACAGCGACATCATCAACCCGGGAAAGGGGCGAACCGGAACGGCATTTTTCGATCATTTGTTCAATCGCACCGCTTTCGCCGTGAAACAGCGCCTCGACGCTGTTGTCGGAACGATTGCGCACCCAGCCGAAAAGACCGAGGCGAACGGCCTGGCGCTTTGTCCAGTCGCGGAACCAGACACCCTGCACCCGGCCCGTAATGGTCACCAGAACGGTCTGCCTTTCATCACTCATTCGGATTTTCGCCACCGGTTTGCGTTTGCCTGCATGGCCCTTGCCGGAACTTATGCTTCCAGATCAAATTCAAGGATGGCCATATTGAAATTGTAGCAAAGGTCCTCATCTTCATCGTCGCGATAGATAACGCCGATAAACTCGTCATTGATATAGACCTCGGCGCTGTCGTCCTTTTTCGGACGCGCCTTTATGTTCAGATCGTCAAGCCTGAAAACACCACGCAAATATTTTTGCAGGCGCGCCAGTTCGTCCTTTTTCATACAGAACTTCCTCTAGTGACTGTTGATTGCCCAAAGTGCCGATCAGACGACTATTCATCTTCTTCCCTGCAATTATCCAAAGTCTGATCCATCGTCAACTCGGGCTCGTGACAGACCACGGCCCCTACCTTTTTGGCCGGCACACCCGCCACGGTGGTTTTCGGCGGCACATCCGCGAGCACAACACTGCCGGCAGCAACCTTTGAACCGCAGCCGATTTTGATATCGCCCAGAATCTTCGCACCCGCACCAATCAGCACGTGGTCGCCGATCTTGGGATGGCGGTCGCCCCCCTTCTTGCCGGTTCCGCCCAGTGTCACATTGTGCAAAATGGAAACATTATTGCCTATAACGGCTGTTTCTCCCACAACAATGGCATGGCCGTGATCGATAAACACGCCAAGTCCGATCTTCGCCGCCGGATGAATATCGATACCGAATATACGCGAGGACTGGCTTTGCAGATAGAGGGCAAAATCCCTTCGTCCGGATTTCCACAACTGATGCGCCAGCCTTTGCGTCTGAAGCGCATGAAACCCCTTGAAATACAGCAGCGGCTCGACATAGCGCGAGCAGGCGGGATCACGTTCGAACACGGCTGACAGGTCGGCCCGGAAAGCGTTGCGCAGCTCGGGATCGTTCCCCATCACTTCATCAAAGGTCTGACGAAGCAGGCCCCGATCAACATCGGAATGTTCCAGCCTTTGCGCCAGGCGATGGCAAACGGCCTGTTCCAGTTGCCGGTGATTGAGCACCGTTGCAAAGACAAAGCTGGCCAGAGCCGGTTCTTCACGGGCAATCTGTTCCGCTTCCGTACGTACTTTTTGCCAGATCGGATCCAGCGGCTCAATACTGCGCTGCAAATCGGGCACGGACTGTTTCGTCATGGTGAACCTCTGGTCTCCGCCATATTATCATGTCTGTGACCTGCAATATGGGGATTCCTTCCTCCTGTTGTCAATCATGCGAGAGAAATGTCACATCAAGTTGAAACAGGAACGATGTTCTTTCAGGCTAAATTAACCATAGACAGGCATTCTGGGGTCTGAATTCCGGGAAAACGCCGGACAGGTTGAGCGTTTTTTCGCCTTGCCGGTGAGAAACGGTCTGTTTACCAGTCAGTGTATGGAAAGTCATGGCCAAGATTGATTTCGACCAGCTTCGATTTGTTGTTGTCGACGACAATGCCCATATGCGGCGGATCCTGCGCACCATGTTGCGGGCTTTCGGGTCACGCGAGATTTACGAGGCCGAGGACGGGGCTTCGGGCCTCGAGGCCGTGGAAGCCTATCAGCCGGATATCCTGATCAGCGATATAAAAATGCCCATTTTCGACGGCATCGAACTGACGCGCATGATTCGCAATCCCGACGGCTTTTCCCAGGCCTATCTGCCGATTATCATTCTGTCCGCCTACTCGGAAAAACATCAGGTGATCGCCGCCAGAGATGCCGGAGCAACGGATTTTATCTGCAAGCCGGTATCGGCCAAGACGCTTTATGACCGCATTCAGAACATTATCGAAAATCCGCGTCCGTTTATACGCACAACAACCTATTTCGGGCCGGACCGGCGACGCCAGGACAGCGTTTTTTCGGGAGAAGACAAACGTGTCGCGGACAGTACGCAATATATACAGGTCCCGGACTAGCCGGATTCGGGGGCTGGTCGCTCACCGAAAGCGCGAAGCTCGTCCAGAACGAAGGGTGTTCAACAATGAGCAACAAGGCTGAACTGCAATGGCCACAATATGAGGTCATAAATGTCAAAAATACCCTTGCCGCAAGGGCCCTTGTGCCCGGCAATCCGGCTGAAGCTGTCAAAACAGCAACACGAAGAGCCGATGCCGCCGTGAAGCAGCTCTCGGCACAGTTCCCCGCATGGATGCAGGGGGAAAGCCGGCGTCTTGACAAAATCAGAACGGAACTCGCCGAAAATGGTTACAGCGGGGAACGCCTCGACCAACTGTTTACCTGCGCCCATGACATAAAGGGACAGGCGACCACTTACGGCTATCCGGTCGCGGCAATCATTGGCAAACTGCTGTGTGATCTGATCGAACGGGCGCCTGATGCCTCGAAAATTCCCCTTGCTGTCATAGACCAGCATGTTGACTCGATCCGCGCCATTGTCCGCGAGAACATAAAGGGCGAAGGCAATGACCAGACCCGTAACATCATCAACGGCCTGCTGGTTCTCGATCAGACAACCCTGAAAAAACTGTCAGCCAATCAGCAAAATGCACTGACCGGCCAGCCTTGATCCGTTTATGAGTTTGAGGGCTGGCCCCTTGCCCCGTGCTCGGTCTTTTCCCAATGAAACGGCTTGACGATATAGTGGACAAGCGCCCTGAAGGTGGCAAACGAAATCAGGAGCCAGTAGAGCGGCATCAGCAGCAACTGCCAGCCCAGTCGCCCCAGTCCCCGCGCACGCAGTGTGGCAAGTCCCAACCAGATGGCCGCACTGTAGCCCAAAATAAAATTGCCAAGGGCGAGGCCATGAAACAGGCTGCCAAACAGGCTGCGTGAGGGTTGAAACAGATGACCGCTCCACGCCTCCCAACTCATGAACAGGATAAACACCGGGTGCGCGATGAGGGAAAGAACCTGCGCCCCGAGAATGATCTGAAACCCGGCAAAGCCGCGCGCGCCAAGCTGCCGGAACAGGGCCGCGGGGTGACGCATGTGAACAAGCCAGGTCTGTAGCCAGCCCTTCAGCCAGCGCGTGCGCTGACGCACCCAGTCGCGGGGGCGACAGCAGGCTTCTTCATAGGTCGTCGAGGGCAGCATGGCACAGCGATAGCCAAAGCGCACAAGCCGGATCCCGAGATCGGCGTCCTCGGTGACATTGAAGGCATCCCAGCCCCCGATACGGCGCAGTATGTCTGTTCGAAAATGATTGGATGTTCCCCCGAGAGGGATCGGCAGATCAAGGCGTTGCAAGGCGGGCAGCAAACCGTCAAACAATGCTGTGTACTCAATTGTAAACTGACGCGCCAGCCAGTTTTCCTCAACATTATAGTGATTGAGCCCCGCTTGCAGGCAGGCAAGACCGGCGATTCCCCTGCCCTTTTCCCGCGCAACAGCATCGGCCCTTGCAAAGGCCGCAACGGCCTTGCGCAACTGATCCTTTTCCGGCCTGTCCTCTGCATCAAACACCACCACATAGCGTCCCTCGACAAGCGGCAGGGCATAGTTGAGCGCCTTGGGCTTGGTGCGTGGCAGCGCCGGTGGCACGATGACAAGCTCGAAACAGTCCGGCAGATCGAGTGAATTTGCCGCCGCCAGCGTGCGATCATCATCCTGTTCAAGGATCAGTTTTATATCCAGCCTGTCGCGCGGATAATCAAGCGCCAGCAAATGTTCCACAAGTTGCCCGATGACCCGGTGCTCGCGGAACAGGGGAACAAGAATCGAATAGACCGGCAGGTCCTTGCTGGAAAGGCGTTCGGGTGCGCGGTTTATTTCGCTTTGCTGCCGAAAAGCCCGATCACGTTCAAATGTCGCTGCCGCATAGAGACGCAGGGCAATGCTGTAGAAAAACAGCAGGTTCAGCAAGCCACCAAGAACATAGAGCGTGCTGACCGGCGACAGCACCAGCCCGCCGCCCAGCAGACCAAACAGAAAAGCCAGAAGCAGTTTTTGCATATAGGTGGTTTTTTCGCGGGCACTCAATCCCTCGTAGCGCTCCGCCAGCCCGTGCACCGCTTCATGCAGGCGCTTTTTCAACATATGTTGCCGGATCAGGGCCTGCCGCAATTCCGGGGTAATCAGCATGATCCGCTCGCGGGGCCGGTTGAGACCGCTCAGAAAGCGATGCAGAACGGCCTCATCACAGGCCAGAGGATCGAGGGCAATAAAATCCTGACCATAGCGCACGAGATTCAACACACCATTTGTCCCGCTCCGGTCCTCCCCTTCATACAATTCAAAACCGTCAAGCTGCGACATCTCGCAAAGACAGGCGAGGCCATAGTGACAGGCCAGCTTTTGCGTGTACGCGCTCCCGCTGTCCGAATGGCCGGGACTCTGTCTGCCGGAAGCCGGACCGAACCCGGTCGCGCTATGGCCTGAGGAACCGGCGAACTGATCTCCTGTTGATGTCACAAAGCCCCCGGGAGGATTGAACAAAACGCTGCATTCGGCTTATCACTATAACCGGTTTTTGATGCAATTGCATATGGATTGTCCGCAACCGGTCTGATATTATCATGAAAACACAGGAGCCTGTAATCCCTTGAAAGTACAACTTCTCTATTTTGCGCGGGTGCGCGAAAAAACCGGCCTTGGTGCCGAGATGGTTGAATTGCCAGAAAGTATCGAAACGGTCGCCGATCTGCTGGCCTGGCAAAAACAGCGCACCCCCGAATATGGCGAGGCCTTTGCCGAATCCGACGTCATCCGGGTCGCCCTTGACCAGCAACATGCCCGCCCCGACAGCCCCGTTGCCGGCGCCCGGGAAATCGCCTTCTTCCCGCCCGTCACCGGGGGATGATCCGTCGCCCGCAAAATATCACGGATAAAGTCGTGTTTTCGTCCAGGGCTCATCAGCCGAAGCGCGGCGAAAAACCAGACGGTCATGCAGGCGAAAAGGGCGATCGTGCCAGAACTCGATTTCAAGCGGCATCAGACGAAAGCCCGACCACCAGTCCGGACGCGGCACCTTTCCAACACCATAGCGGGCGGCATATTTCGCCACCTGTTTTTCCAGCGCATAGCGACTTTCGAGCGGCTGACTCTGTTTCGAGGCCCAGGCCCCTATACGGCTGCCTCTGGGGCGCGACTGGTAATAGGCATCCGCTTCCTCATTGCTGACCGGTTCAACGGGGCCACGCAACCGCACCTGACGCCGCAAACTTTTCCAGTGAAAATTAAGCGCTGCCCTGCCGCTGGCACGCAACTCCCGCCCCTTGGCACTATTGAGATTTGTGTAAAAAACAAAGCCTTTTTCATCAAAACCTTTCAGCAGGACCGTGCGCAGATTGGGCATGCCGTTTTCATCGACCGTGGCCAGCCCCATCGCTTCAGGGTCGTTGATCTCTGACTCTTCCGCCTCGGCCAGCCATTTTGCAAACAGTTCAAGAGGATGTTCCTCACCGGAAAAATCGGGGGCCTGGGGGGTCTCCTCATAATCAGGCCTTTTTGTTCTGGTCATATCTTCCCCGAATCACTCTTTGTTAACCATATGCTGCGACAATAACAGTTTGTATCTTCTGTTTGTTGTTTGTAGTTGTTGAAAGGCTGGTTGTCATGCGTTTTGATCCTCGCGTTATGAAAAAGGAATTTGTCCTCGCCTCGCTGCTTATGGCGAGCCTCATTACTTACAGCGCCAATATCCATGCGCAAGACATACCCGGCTCGCATGTCACCGGTGCTCCCAAAACCAATATAGGCTGGAATGATTTGCGCAAGCCGCGCAATATGAGCTTCTCGCAACTGCGCAAGAGACTGAAACCGGCTGACGAATATGCAGCCCTCTATGCCCTGCAAGTGGCTCTGTCGCGCCTTGGTGATGGCCAGACCTATGTCTGGGGACGCCCCAAACGCAAACTGCGGGCGTTTATCACGCCGGTGAACTCCTATCGCAGCGAAAACGGCAATATCTGCCGCAATATCATTGTTTCCCTGGCGCTCGGTGCCTATATCAAGCGGATCAAAACCTCGGCCTGTCGGGCCAGCGACAAAAGCTGGCAGTTGCAAAGCTGACAGCCCTCGATATGGCGGGAAATGCGCATTGACGCCGCCGCATTTCTCACAAATTCACACCATTACAGGGGGTCGAAACTTGACGGTTTCGCCTCCGTAACCTATCTGTGTTTGCATGTCACTACGTCAGATCATAACGGTCCCCGACCCCCTGCTTCGCAAGATCAGCGCTCCGGTTGAACGGGTGGATGATGAATTGCGGGCATTGCTCGATGATATGCTTGAAACCATGTATGATGCGCCGGGTATCGGCCTTGCCGCCATTCAGATCGCTGTGCCCCGCCGCGTGCTGGTGATGGATATTTCCCGCGACGACGAAGAAAAAGACCCGTTTTTTCTGATCAATCCCGAAATCATCAGATTTTCCGAAGAAATGTCCCTTCACGACGAGGGGTGTTTGTCGATCCCCGAACATTATGCCGAGATCGAGCGACCGGCCTCTGTTACCGTTCGCTATCTTGACCGAAACGGCAAACAACAGGAGCGGGACTTCGATGAATTGCTGGCGCGGGTCGTACAACATGAAATCGATCATCTGGATGGCAAACAGTTCATTGACTATATCTCCAAACTGAAGCGCGATCGTATTGTGCGCAAACTCACCAAAGACCGCAAGCGCGCTGAATCTGTCGCCCTTTGATAGACAGGCGCCCATCACTTTTTCACATATTGGGGATTGTTTACTTGATCCCCGCCTGCCTTTGTGGTGTAACCCGCCGCAGCCATCACGGGACGGGGCTTGCCTGGCGGGCTTTGTAAAGATCGTATCATTCACAAGACGGAACAATGCCCCGACACCCGACGTGAACACTGGCCAAGCCTGTTCCGGGGCCGCATTTTAACGATTTGTCGAGGCACGAACATGAGACCTGTATTCTGTATCGCAATCCTTGCAGGACTTCTGGCGACGCTGACAGGTGGTGAAGCACCTGCCGTCGAAAGAACATGGCGCACAACCGGTTCATCGGGTATCATCTATTCTGCTCCGGTCCGGCGTCAACAGGCCCCGGCGCAATTGCGCTATCGCAGACCGGCCCCGGGCCCGCAGAACATACGCGCAAACAGAGGCCCGAATATCGCAGCCATTCGCGCCGACGCGATCCGCGAAACACTGGTTCGCCTTGCCCCTTTGCGCCCCTATACAACCAATTTCAATCACCTGAAAACCGCCATTCGCCAGTACTGGCATCACAATATCCATCGCCCGACAACAAGAGGTCTCGCCGGAACCATCATGGCGCATGTCAAAGGCTTCTACAAAGGTCTTGTACGTTCGCAGGTCTATGCTGATTCGAGAACCGGCATAGCAAGAGTGAAACGCGCCTTGCGAAATCTTCGCTGACCCCGATCGGTGTGAGTAATGCAGGCCGGAAAAATGAACCAGCCGAAGACAACCGTCCTCATTACCGGCTTTGGCCCCTTTCCCGGGACGAAAGACAATCCGAGCGCCGTGCTCGTCAACCATCTCGCACAGGAAAACCTGGCAGCCGCACGGCACGACTTCAGGCCGGTGTTTGAAATCCTGCTGACAGACTGGCGACAAATGCCATCCGCTCTCTTGCAAGCGTACAACCGACACCGGCCCGATCTTGCTCTGCATCTGGGTTATGCCGCCCGTGCTGAAGGTTTTCAGCTTGAAACAACCGGCCATAACCGGACCTGTGAGCAGCCGGATATCGCCGGACGGGAGGGAACCGGCGCCCCTGTCATTGCCGGTGGACCTGCGACTCTCAAAACGTCCCTGCCCGTTGACGAACTCGAAAAACAATTGTCAGCCCGGGGGCTGAGTGTCATGCACAGCGATGATGCAGGACGCTATTTGTGCAATATGGCCTATTATCTCGCCCTGCACCACGCCCCTGCCCGCAAGGCGCTGTTCGTCCACATCCCGGCCATCAAAACCGAAAACGGTCTTTTTCCCAAAAACCATCAGGGCGAAAACCACCTTGATCTTGCCGAGGCGCACAAGGGTCTGCTGGCCATCATCAGGGCTCTTGTCAACTGAAACGCATTTTCCCTTGCCGCAACACGTGGTTAATTTTGCGTAAAACTGTTCCATACAATTTTCATAAAGTTTTTTTCACGGCAGAAACCGGATCTTATGCTTCATGTGGCAGAATGGCGCCTGAACGGATCTGACGGTGAAATCACAACACCGATGACAGACAGTTCGCTGTGTTCGGAGGGTAAAATGTTCAAAAAACTTCTTCTTGTCGGGGCCATTATAACGCTTGTCCCTCTTGACCGGGAAAAACAGGCGGAGCTGTATCAGGTGGCCAGATCGACGGTTGCCGATATTACCGGATTTTGCACCCGCAACCCTGATGTTTGCGAAAAAGGCAACAGGGCCCTCGACAAGCTGGCCACAAAGGCCGGATTCGGGGCCAGAATGGTGGTTGATATCGCAAGCGATCAGGGGGCACCGAAAACCGGTATAGAGAAACTGCTGCTGCGAACCGGTGACCGGCAGACCTATACACCTTCTTCAAAACCGACGGTTATTCCTTCGCCAGCGCAGAGCAACGAGCGTTTTCCGGCCTATCGCGACCACCAGTATAACGAGATGTATGGCATTGGCGGCAACACACTTCTGCCAGCGGACAAACAGGCTGACTGGCGCGGCATGCCGAACCGCTGACAAGGCCGCCGGAGTGGCATTCTCCCCGGTCAGTCAAATCGGCGCAAGGCAGATAATTTTGGCCCGCTAGTCCGCGCGACATGCTATAGCCGGATGACAAATATTCTGCCAATCCAGGGGAACTGCCATGAGCTTCGAGGATATACTTGCCGATTTTGAATTTCTGGATGACTGGGAAGATCGCTATCGCTATGTCATCGAACTGGGACGCGGCCTTGATCCGCTCCCGGAAGACGCCCGTAATGACAGCAACAAGGTACAGGGATGCGTTTCACAGGTCTGGTTGCAGACCCGTGTCAAAAAAAATGAAAAGGGCGAACCGGTGCTGTATTTTACCGGTGAAAGCGATGCGCATATTGTCAGCGGCCTCGTGGCCATCATGTTGCAACTGTTTTCAGGCCGCACCGCCCGCGAGATCCTTGATATCGATGCCGGTGCCGCCCTCAAACAGCTGGGCCTTGACGAACATCTGACGCCGCAACGCTCAAACGGCCTTGCCGCAATGGTGCAGCGCATCAAATCGGATGCCGAAAAGGCCCTTGCTGCACAATAGTCTGCCACATTACGAGTTTGCCGACTACGAAACCGGCTTGTACCCTTCCGCCCCCCAGTGTGTGATGCGCGACAGGCTGTCTTGCCGGACCGTTTTCGGGGACATGCCGTAGTGGTCTGCCAGGCGATCAAGTGCAATTTGCAGGATGACCTTGCCCGAGCGACGCGGCCAGCCCCGCTTTGCCTCCACATCCGACAAACCGACCTGAAAACAGCAGATATCCACCAGCAGATCACCAAGCTCGTGGCCCACCTCACTGATGGCATTACGCACGCGCTGACGTGCCGCCAGCCGGTTGTCGGACATCTCCATTCCCGCACCTGGCGCGCTGCGGCGCTGACCGGAAATCCCCGGTCCCGTCCAGGACGAAGTGATCCGCGGCATCAGACCGGCATATTGAAAATCCCGCGCCAGCCGTTCGCCGGCGGCAAACGCCGTTTTGGAGATCAGCGGTTGTCCGTTTGAATCGCGCCGCCGGGCCAACCAGCCCAGGGGCGACGAACAGTCATTAATCAGAACCGTCTGATTGCCGTCATCTGTCTGATGCTTCCGAAAGCGCCGTTGCTGATGCTGGGCGACAAAGGGGTCAGCTCCGGCGAGCATGCGCCTGAGCGCCAGCCTGCCATTTTCCGCAAGACGCCAGACCGATCCGTGTTTTTCCAGCAGATCTTCGGCAAGACAATATTCGACAAGCGCCGTATCCGGCCGAAAAACACCCGATTGACCCCGATTATCCCTGATTCTGACGCGAAAGCAGCGCTGTTCCCCGGTATACCTGTCGACCTCAAGCCCGCAGACATCCGCTCGCGCCAGCATCCGCAACAGCTTTTTCAGTTCTTTCGAACCGGGTTTATGGCTCTTTTTCAAACTCATATACACCGCTCCGTTTTACCGGAATGTTTCGGGCACTGTGCATGATCCCTGTTGCCAAACAGTTCCATCCGGCAGGCAATGGCGCTTTCGAAATGGGCCAGCGTGCGATCAAAGACCGGCTCGTCGCGCGCATCCTCGACAAGCGCACAGGCATGGGCAACCGTGGTCCGGTCGCGTCCGAACAAACGCCCGACCAGCGAGAGCGACAAACCGCCTTTTGTGTGGGCCAGATACATCGCCACCTGACGGGCAAAAGCGATTTCACGGCGCCCTCTTGTTGGTGAAAGAATCTGCGCCGGTTCAACCTTGTAAACCAGCGCCACCAGTTCCAGCAAGAACCGGCGCAGGGCAACAGGGGCATGCATTGCCGCCTTTGTCGGCATTTGTGTGGTGAAAGCCGAACCGGGATCGCAAGTGGCGATCAGCGGATCGACGGGGGGGGGAGCGGACTGATTTTTCATTTTCTTCTCCTGAAAGACATGTCATTCATGGTTCTCCCCACCACATCAGATGATTTTAGGATTATATTCCTGTTATTGCATTAGAATAATCGCAAACTTCCGCCATGCGGATAAGTTTTTCAACTTTTATTATAATTTTTTTCTTATTTTCAGTTGCTTGTATATTAACCAAAAACGAAACAAATTACTTTCCGTGCTTAGGAATTTATCCCCATTACTGTTTTCCATGAGATTGTAAAGGCTCATCAGGAGAACAGATCATGAAGCACAGAAAAGACACGGCGGAGGCAAATGCCCGTCTGCGAACCGCACTGGAAGGGGCCAGACAATATCGCCGCCGGCGCCACCTGCCAGCCTTGTTGGCCCTGTGGCCGTCACAACTTGACGATTTCAGCGCCAAAGGAACGAGAGAGATCATTCACCGGCTGAAAGCTGCCCTGCTGGCCGAGCGCCGGCGCGGTCGGGCGCGCCACTGGTGCTATAATCTCAACCGCCACATGGCTCTTGTCAGTGCACTTGAAGGGGAACGAAATCATCTGGCAAGACTGTCACAAAAGCAAACGGACGAGACGACGGACGCAACTTCAGGTGAACCCGTGATATGAGGAGAAATGAAGGTTAAAGCTTCAGGGACTTGCCATCGCGCAGGATCGCTTCCACGTCCTTGCTGCTGGCGCCGTCCTCATCGCGCAAAACAACACCCGGCAACAGGCTGACGGGTGCGCGCGAGCCTTTGATCCCCTGCACGAGCACACGTATGGCCGAACTGTGCGGACGGGAATAAACAGGTACGATCTTCAGGTCCCCGAAACGTCCGCAAAACAGGTCCAGCAGTTCCGGCAGGGATTCAGGGCGATGGATCAGGCTGACACTGGCTTTCGGGGCGGCCATAGCGGTCAGAAACCTGACCCACCGGGCCAGGTCTCCCCCCTGCAAGCGATGTGCAGCGCTTTTGCTTTCATTCTTGCAGGAACGGGACTGATCGGCCCGGTAAAAAGGCGGATTGGCGACCACATGGGAGAAACCTTGCGGTTGCAGGGCCGGTTCCGCCAACTCTCCCAGCGGCCGGGTCAGATCGGCTTCGACAATGGATATGCGCCCGGTCATTTTGTTACGGGCAATATTGCGCCGGGCCAGCGCAACAATTTCCGCTTCGCGCTCAACACCCGTAACATGCATAAGGGGATATCTTGTTGCAATCGACAGGGCGATCACAGCGCTGCCACACCCGGCATCCAGCACCCGCCCTTCCCGGCCTTCCTCACAGGGGACAATGGCAGCCAGCAGCAATGCATCAATCGCCGCCCTCGGGCCGCTACTGGGCTGCTCAAGTTCAAAACGTCCATCGAGGAAGGCATCAAGACTTGTCTGCATGGCTGTTACGGCTTTTCCGGCCTCCTGTTATCCCGGCCGTCATGAAGTTGAAAACTCAATATCGGCTTCTTCCAGCAATCTGCGCGCCTCCTCTATTCGATCCTCCCCGACCATCAGGCGCTGCGGCAGGACACCAAGCGATCCCTCCATGATGCTCATATTGCGATCGAGCAGCGAAAAGGGAATATCAGCTTCCTTCAACAGGGCACTGACAAAAGAAACCAGCACGGCGTCATTGCTGCGTAAAAGTTCAATCATTGCCGCTCCCCGATTATCCCGTTTTTCCGCCTGCGCGCATGTGAACACTGGACAGAGACGACCATTCTTCTCTATATCAGGGGCGAGAAATGAATTTTTCTGCGACCCGGCCTGTGTTCCGTCGGGTTCCGAACCGAACCACCGATCTGTATCAAACAGTATAAGCCCTGTGTATATCAAGGGAAAAGGGAGATAAGACTTGGGTGTTGTTGTTTCACTGGACAAGGCACGCGAGCCCAAACCCGGTCTGAAGCCGCTGCTCGACCTTGTGGACAAAGACATGAAGCGGCTCAATGACCTCATATTGAGCAAGGCTGAATCACATGTCGACATGATCCCCAAACTGGCCCGCCACCTTATCAGTTCGGGCGGCAAGCGCTTGCGCCCCGTTCTCACCATCGCCTGTGCGCAGATGTGCGGCTATGACAGCGGTGACAAACATATTCCGCTGGCCGCCGCTGTGGAGTTCATGCATACGGCAACGCTGCTGCATGATGACGTGGTTGACGAAAGCGACATGCGCCGCGGCAAGACAACCGCGCGCATCCTCTGGGGAAACGAGGCCAGCGTGCTGGTGGGCGACTATCTGCTCGGCCAGGCGTTTAAAATGCAGGTGGAAGTCGGGATTATGGATGCCCTGTCCATCCTCGCCAATGCCGCCGCTATTATCGCCGAAGGGGAGGTCATGCAACTGGCGGCCGCGAACAATATGGAGACCACCGAAGACGAATATCTCGCCATCATCCATTCGAAGACAGCCGCCCTGTTTGCGGCTGCTGCGGAACTTGGTGCTGTCGTCGCCGGAAAAACGGAGCGCGAACGCGCGGCCCTGCGCTCCTATGGCAACAATCTGGGCCTTGCTTTCCAGCTTGTTGATGATGCGCTGGACTATTCGGGATCAAAAGAACTGCTGGGAAAAAATGTCGGAGATGATTTCCGCGAAGGCAAGATAACCCTGCCCATCGTACTCTCCTACCGGCGGGGAAACAGGGACGAGCGCCGTTTCTGGAAACGCACCCTGCAGGATGGTGATGTCCGTGACGGGGATCTGGAAAAGGCCGCCGAACTGATGAAAAAACATGACGCGCTGGAAGATACCATCAAACGCGCCCGCCACTATGGCGATATCGCAAGGGATGCGATGGCCCTTTTTCCCGATGGAAAACACAAGGCCGCTCTCATCGAAACCATCAATTTCTGCGTCGCCCGCAAGCACTGATCCCGACCGGACCGCCACAATGCGCCATTTTGAAAGAGTCCCGGCGCGCCGGACCGCATGGCCGAAATCCGTTTGCAAACTTACAGTCTAATGCTGGCGTTCCGGTACGCGAACGGTCATGCCGTCCATTTCCTCTGTGATGGTAATC
>JALXEI010000199.1 GCA_027069645.1 Hyphomicrobiales bacterium | reverse complement strand
CGTCTCATTGCTCCCCCTGAGCAGTTGCCGATCGATCTGGAACTGGCAAAACAGCACGTGCGCATATTCCATGACGAGCATGATGAACTGATTTCATCCCTTGTGGAGACCGTGACGGCCTATCTGGATGCCCGTCACGGCATATTGGGACGGGCGCTGATTACCCAGGACTGGCAGGTGACACTGGACGGATTTCCCCGATCTGACAACATGCCTGTTGTGCTGCCATTTCCACCCCTGCAAGAGGTGCTGTCGGTCAGATATGTCAATGCTGCCGGGCAGTGGACAGATGTGAGTGCGGATAGCTATCAGGTGGCAACGGATGGGGAAAATGGTGGCATATGGCTGAAACCGGGGCAGTCATGGCCGAAAAATGTGTCGCCGCAAATGGGATCCGTGAAAATCGTTTTTCGCTGCGGTTTTGGTAACAGTCCGGAGGCCGTACCGCCAGCGCTGCGATCGGCCATGCTGTTGATGTTGACCCGTCTTTATACCTGTCCGGATGACGGCCATGAGCAGAAACTGTCCGGATTTGACAATCTGGTCGCCCCCTGGCGCATGACGGAGTGGGCCTGATGAAAACATGTCGCAATCTGCCCGTCGGGGCGCGCAATCATGTCATCCGGTTTGTGTCAGAGCGCCGCTCGGTCGATGAAAACGGGGATGCGATGGTTGAGACAATCGAGAGGGGCAAGGCCTTTGCGGCGGCAAGGGTGGTGGCCGCCCGTGAGGAAGAGCGCTATGGCGAGCTGCGTGATGTGCGCGTTGTGCTTTTTACCTTTCCGCGTATCGCAGAGCTTCGGTCGGACTGGCGTATTATCTGGAACGGTCGCGAGCACAATATTGACGAGGTGCGTGATCCCGGCATCACCGGCAATGACATGGTTGTAAAGGCGATTAGCGGGGTAGCACAATGAAGGGCAGGCCATCTCATGACCCGGTCAGGCATCCTTCTCATTATATGGGGTGCAACGGCATCGAGGTGATCGATGTCATCGAGGGGTTCGAACTCAATTATCACCGGGGAAATGTCGTCAAATATGTTTGTCGGGCCGGTCGCAAAACAGATGAGCTGGAGGACCTCAAAAAGGCCCTTTGCTATCTGGCGCGGGAAATAGAAAGGATAGAGCATGGGCAGGAGCAAGATAAAGGGATTGGATGAGTTGCGGCGCAAATTCCGCCGCCTGCCCATTGAGCAAAGAAGGCAGCTTCACAAGGCTTTGCGCAAGAATGCCGAGGAATTAACATCCATGCAAAGAAGGATTGCGCCGGTACAGAGTGGGAGCCGCCTTAAAAAATCAGTGCGGTTCAAATTCTTTGATCCCCTCAAGGTTGAAATAAGCGCCGGTGACCAGCGAAATAAAGGCGTTATCCATGCTCGTTTTGTTGAGTTTGGCACCAAGCCCGGAAAAATGGGTCGGCGTATTTCTCTCAGGGATAAAAAGGGCGAAAAGCGAGTTCAGGAGCGCAACCATCCGGGAACACGGCCTGATCCCTTCTTTTACCCTGCATATAGAAGCATGAAGCGCCGTCTCAAATCCCGCCTGACAAGGGCGGTCAACAAGGCGGCCAAAGCGGTGGGGGTCAAGAAATGACACAGGATCAGGTCGATCTGGAGGTTTATCAGACAGTGGACCTCAAAAACCCCGAAATATGCCAGTGGGTGCAGTTCAGGCCCGGCAAATACCGGGTTTCCCGCGCTCTGGCGCGACGGGTGGTGCAGCTGGGCCGGGGCCGCATCATCCGCGAGAGTCCCGGCGAGAGGCATGGACAGGGTGCCGCCTCATGAGCTGGGAGGTACAGTCCGCCGCCTGGAAAAGGCTCTCTGAAAGCCCAGATATTGTCGCCCTGGTGGAAGGCCGGGTTTACAAGGCTGCGCCGGAAAATGCTGCCTTCCCCATGATAGAGCTTGGGCCGGATGAGGATATTAATGAAAGCGCCGATTGCATAAATCAGTACCGCACCCGACTTGCCATTCTGGTCTGGTCGCTGATCGAGGTAGGCGGCGGGGTGCGCGGCCCGCATGAGGCGCAGAAAATCTGCCGGGCCGTGCAGGGTGTGCTGACAAAAAGTCCTCTCAAATGCCCCGGATTTGAGTATGTGGAGCTGGAATGGCTGCGCACCCATGTCACCCAGGCAGATGATGGCCGGGCATGGTTCGGCACAGTGGAATTTACAGCTCTGGTGGAAGAGCTTCCAAAGGGAGATGATGAATAATGGCCAAGCCGACAACGGTTAAATTTTCGGAATTTCTGGTGCTGGTGGGGGATGGCGGTTCGCCCGAAACATTCTCCAAGCCCTGCGGTCTGACCAGTCGCGGGATCAATTTTCAGGCCGCGACACAGACCACATCCGTGCCGGATTGCGACAATGAGGATGAAACAAGCTGGGATGAGGTCGATGTCACCTCGCGCAAGGCCGATATGTCGGGCGCGGGCATTCTCGCCCTTGAATATCTCGATAGCTGGTGGAGCTGGTTCAAAACCGGCCAGGCCAGAAATGTGCAGGTCAGGGTTGGCATCAAGGGCCATTGGCAGGGGCCGGCCCTGTTGACCAGCTTCAATGTATCTGCCCAGCAGGGCGACAAGGTGAGCGTTGATGTAACAATAGAATTTGACGGGGAGGTGACATGGACAGCAACACCATAGTGTCGAAAAATACATCTGCAACCGGCAGTGTCAGTGCCGCGATCAGGCTTGATTTTGGTGCCGACGAACAGCGCTTTGCCCTGCGTATTGGCGAGCTGCGCGAACTGGAAGAGTTGCGCCATGCCGGAACCGGGGCCATATACCGGCGCTGTCTGACCGGGGACTGGCATATCGATGATGTGCGCGAGATCATCCGCCTGGGGCTGATTGGCGGAGGTATGGGGCCGGAAAAGGCCCTGAAACTCACCCGCCTCTATGTCGATGAGCGCCCCTGGGCGGAAAGCCATCTCATAGCCCTGGCGGTGCTGGATGCCGCCATATCAGGACCGCCCCTTGAGGGCGATGAGGAAAAAGAGGGCAAGGATAGTGTGGGAGATGGTCCGCCGGACCCTCGCGCGGCGGCGAAAGGCAATGGGGACTGCCTTTCGCCGCCATCTATGGCAACGGGGCTGTGATGGGTATCAGCCCCGGCGAGATGGACGCCATGAGCCTGTGGCAATATCGCGCCGCTCTGGCGGGCTGGAACCGTGCCCATGGCGGCGATGATGGCCATGATGAACCGTCCCCCATGAGCCCCGAGCGCTATGAAGAGCTGCTTGGCGGGCTTGATGATGCTACCTTGCATTAACATAGAGGGTTTGACATGACAGAAAAAGTTGATCTTCAGCGCCTGGTGCTCTCCATGGAGGCCAATTTCAATAAATATTCACGTGCCCTCTATCGCGCCCAGGCCAGAACTGACCGCTCAATGCGCCGCATTGAAAAGCGGGTGGAAAAAGCCGGTGTCAATGTGGATCGCCTGCTTGGCGGTCCGCTGGCGGCGGTTGGGGGGGCGCTCGGGACGCGTGAAATCGGTCGCTATGCAGATGCCTGGACGGCAGCTTCAAACAAGCTGCTGGCTGCCGGTGTGGCTGTCGATGAAGTGTCTGATCGGCAAAAGCAGCTTGTGGAAATGGCCCTTCGCACCCGCACGGCCTATGAGCCGATTGTTGATCTTTATGCGCGCATAAAGCGATCGGCGGATCAGCTTGGCATCAGCCAGCAGCAAATTGCCAATGTGACCGAAATTACCGCAAAGGCGTTCAAATCCGGCGGGGCCAGTGCCCAGGAGCAGGCCGCCGGGATTTTGCAATTGTCACAGGCACTGGCCAGCGGCTTTTTGCAGGGCGATGAATTGCGCTCGATCCGCGAGAACGCCCCTGTTCTGGCAAGGGCCATTGCCGATTATTATGGTGTTACCATCGGTCAGTTGAAAAAACTCGGGGCCCAGGGGAAAATTACCAGCGCCGATATTGTTGCCGCGATCGAGGCCGCCGGGCCGCGTATCGAGGCCGCCTATGGCAAAACAACCGCGACGATGGCGGACAGTGTCGAGAATTTGAAAACGGCGACCATTCAGGCCATTGGCGAGATTGATCGTATGCTGGGCGGCTCAGAAAGGATCATCCGCCTGCTTGATAAAGCTATGAGGGCAATCAGTGGTGCTGCGAAGACGGTAAATGATATTAACGATGAAACAACAAATATTGGCATGTTGTTGAAGGCCTATGAGAATGCGACAAAGGCGCGAAAAAAATGGTTCAGGGAAGGCAGTTTATTAGATAACTTGTTTGGGAAGCTTGTTGAATCGAAACAGCTTTTGTCAGACCTTTCTGACAAGGATAGTGAAGTTTTCAGAAGAACGACTGAAGAACTGCGCAAATTGCAGGCCGCTCAAAGAGAAACACTGCGTCTGAAGGAACTCTCTAAAAAGCTTCGTGGTCCAATATTTGACGATCAACCGGCGCCGGTGCGCAAGCCGAAGATCGAGCCGCCAACGCCGCGTCCGGCACATGAATATGTTGATCATTTTGCCGATGCGCTGCGCAATATAGAGCGCGAGATCGAGCTTTATGATCGTCGCCGGGCGCTGATCGGGGCAACGGCTTCTGAACAGGCGCGGGCCAATTTGCAGGCCGAAATCATGAACCGCCTGGCCGATGAAAACATAAAGCTGACGCCGCAGCAAACGGCAGCGCTTGAAAAACATCTTGATGCCTTGCAGCAAAGCGTTGAGAGCTATGATCTGGCCGGCGAGCGTCTTGAAGCGCTCAACAATATCGGTCAAAGCGTCGCCTCGTCGCTGACATCGGCTTTTTCCGAACTGGCGTCGTCAGGGCGGCTTGATTTCAAAAAGATGATCAACGGCATGATTGCCGATCTGGCGCGCCTCGCCTTTCAGATGAATGTCATCAAACCCCTT
>JALXEI010000198.1 GCA_027069645.1 Hyphomicrobiales bacterium | reverse complement strand
TTCCATTTTGTCCTCGATGAGTTCGATAAAGGGCAAAAACAGCGACCGGTTGAGCCCGTCTTTATAAAGGCCGGCTGGCGGCGTGTTGGAGGTGGCCACCACGACCAGGTCACGGGCGAACAGGGCCTCAAACAATCGCCCCAGAATCATCGCATCGGCAATATCACTGACATGCAGTTCGTCAAGACACAAAAGGCGGGTTTGCGCCATCATGGCATCGGCCACCATCGGCATGACATCCCCCTCGTGGCGCGCCCTCATCTGCCTGATCAGGCTGTGAATCTCGCGCATGAAAGGATGAAAATGCACGCGCTTTCGCTGCGGGAAATCAATACTTTCATAAAACAGGTCCATCAGCATGGTTTTGCCGCGCCCGACATCGCCAAACAGATAGAGACCGCGCGGCACCCTTGTGGTCCGTCCCCGCAACAGATCAAGGATTTGCATCCCCCCCGAGGTGCGCCAGTCCTTCAGCCGGTTGCCCAGAAGCTGCAACTGCTCAACGGCTCTGGCCTGGGCCGGATCACTTTTCAGTCGGCCATCCGCAAGGCGTGCCCGGTAGGTAGCCAGGGGCCCCTTGCTCATTCCCCGTCCTCAAGATGCCGCGCCTCTTCTTCCAGCAGCACGGGAATGCCGTCGCGAACGGGAAAGGCGAGACGCGCCGCCCGGCTGACAAGCTCCTGTTTGTCGGCATCATATAGCAGGGAAGTCTTGGTCAGCGGGCAGACCAGCAGTTCCAGCAGTTTCGGGTCCGTGGGAATGGGCTTTTTCGCTTCTTTTTCATTCATAACGGCGCTTTCTCGTGACCGGATGGTGGATAGATTTGATGCGTTGCTTGACAAGCTACCCTGATCGGTTTGTGTTCGCAATAGCAGCGCCGGTGATGAAAGGGGAACATATATGCCGCGGCCAGACAAAAATATTATTGCCCTGATTTACGATTTTGACGGTACGCTCTCCCCGCAACCCATGCAGGATTACACGGTTTTGCCGGAAATCGGCATTCGTCCCGAGGATTTCTGGACGGCCGTCAACGCGGAAATCAAACGCACCGGCGGCGAGGATATCATCACCTATATGCGGCTGATGATCGAATATGCCGACAGTCCAACCCTTGGGGGTGTACCGATCACCCGCGAAAATCTCAAAAAAATGGGCCATAAAGTGCGCTATTTCAAAGGGGTCGAGAGCTGGTTTGACAATATTGACAACTATATAAAGGAACATTCCGGCGACCGCATTGAAGTGCGCCATTACATCATCTCGGCGGGCTTGCGGGAGATCCTTGAAGGGGTGAGTATTTTCCCGCGCTTTCGGGAGGTTTTTGCCTCGGAATACTATTTCGACAAATATGGTCATGCCCGCTATCCCAACCGGGTCATCACCGATACCACCAAAACCCAGTATCTGTTTCGTATCAACAAGGGCGTCGAGGATCTCACCAAAAGCATCAACAGCCACATGCCGCTGGATGAACGCCCCATCCCCTTTGAAAATATGATCTATTTCGGCGACGGCCTCACCGATGTCCCCAGCATGGCGGTAACAAGGGCCAATGGTGGCCATGCCGTTGCCGTGCATACGCCGCGCAAGAGCAAAAAGGCCTGCGAGCTTTTGTTTCGCGAAAACCGTTGTGATGTCTATGCCCCGGCGGATTATTCACAAGGGAGCGATCTGTACCGGCGGACCCTGCTAATCCTCAACAAGGTGATCGCCAATATATTGCTGCAAAAAGAGTTGCAAACGCTTGCATAGCCTGCGACCCCTGTTCCGTGGCCCGGCCGTAAACTCATCTCACATAGCCGTGACTTGGCATTGGTCTTGAAATCGCCTAGAAAGTCGTGATCAATACGGGAAATAACGAAGATTAAACACCTGTCCGCAACTTCGTGAACAGGAAAAACAGGGATTATATATATGAAAATCACCGGAAAATTAATGCTTTATGCAGCTCTTGCGATTGCGCCGGTATTGACCGGCAGTTTCCTGGCCCTTGATCTCCCCGCTGGCCAGCCTGTCAATGCCCAGGATGCTACCGCACCCGCAAAACCGGAAATGAAACAGGGAGATATGGTCGGGGATATCAAGAGCCTCAATGCCGAAGGCCCGCTAAAGGATAATGTCATCGGCAAGAAAAATGCTCCTGTCACCATTATCGAATATTCTTCCCTGACCTGCCCCCATTGCGCCCGTTTTCATGAAAAAGTCTATCCCGTACTGAAGAAAAAATATATCGACACCGGCAAGGTCCGCTATATCGTTCGGGAATTTCCTCTCGACAATCTTGCTGTCGCCGGTTTCATGCTGGCGCGTTGCAAGAACGACAAATACAATAAAATTGTCGAACATCTTTACAAGCATCAGGAAGAATGGGCCTTTGTCAAAAAGCCGCTGGAAAAACTGAAAGAGCAGGCCAAATCAAAGGGAATCGGCTTTACCGATGAAAGCTTCATGACCTGCCTGCGCGATCAGGCGCTTCTCGATAAAATCGTAAAGATTCGCGAAAAGGCCAGCGATGAATTTCAGGTCAATTCCACGCCGACCCTGTTTGTCAACGGCAAACTGCTACGCGGCGCCGGCGATATCCGCCAGATCGAGGAACTGATGGGTGACAAGGCCAAATAGTCTGCCTGTCACCACCATCACCTCAAGGGGAACTTTAACGGCATGATCAACCGCAGACGATTGACATCCGGATTGCTGGCCAGCGTTGCAACGGGGCTGACCTCATGCGGTGGCGGACTGCCAGCGGGGCCGGATTCCGCAAATACCGGCTTTGCAACGCGCAACAAAAAAGCCGACTGGAAACAGTCTTTTGGCAACAGCTATACGAGTTCCGGGGTCAATGTACGCAAAAAGCGAACTTCCCCCCCCACCATTGCAGAATTGATGCAGCCTGGCCCTCTGAAAGAAATGAGCCTCGGGCGGGCCGATGCCAGAGTGACGGTCATCGAGTATTTTTCCCCCACCTGCCCGGTCTGTCATCGTTTTCACAAAGCGACCTGGCCGAGTTTCAAACGCCGCTATATCGATACCGGCAAGGTGCGTTTCATCGCCCGTGAATTCCCTATTGGCCACAGTTCCGGCAATGCCGCCGTGATTATCCGCTGCAATGAAAGCAAATATTTTCAGTTGATGAATGCCTATCTTTTGCAGCAAAGCCGCTGGGTATCGCTGGAAGTCCGCCTCGACAAAATCTATTCCATCGCCGCGCCATTCGGGATCAGCCAGGCAAAATTCAACGCCTGCCTTGCCGATAAACAGCTTGTTGCCAATATGAAACAGATCAAGGAAAGAGGCCGCGATCTCGGCGTTATCGGCACGCCAACCTTTTTTATCAACGGCAAACAGTTGCGCGGGGCCTTGACAATGGCGCAGTTGCAGGCTGAAATCGATCCGCTACTGGCCTGACCCGTATTTCTCACCCCTTTCGCGGTGTCAAAGGCCCCATCGTGTGGCTCTTGCGGTGATGAGGAGGCCGGAGTTTGCATATAACGCGCCTGCGCCTGCTGGGCTTCAAGAGCTTTGTCGAACCTGCCGAACTCCATATCGAGCGGGGACTGACCGGCGTGGTTGGTCCCAATGGTTGCGGCAAATCCAATCTTCTTGAAGCCCTGCGCTGGGTAATGGGAGAAACCTCCTACAAGAGCATGCGCGCCTCCAGCATGGAGGATGTGATTTTCTCGGGCACATCAACGCGCCCGGCGCGCAATATCGCAGAAGTCACCATTGCCCTTGACAATCGCGACCGCAAGGCCCACCCGGCCTTCAATGATGATGACAATCTGGAAATTACCCGCCGTATCGAGCGCGACAGAGGGTCTGACTATACCATAAACGGCAAGCCCGTGCGGGCCCGGGATGTTCAGCTTTTATTTGCCGACGCCTCCACCGGTGCCCATTCGCCTGCACTGGTGCAACAGGGCCGAATTGGTGAAATTGTCTCTGCCAAACCGGCACAAAGGCGGTTTATCCTTGAAGAGGCGGCAGGGATTACCGGTTTGCACAGTCGCCGCCATGAAGCCGAAATCAAGCTGCGCGGTGCCGAGAGCAATCTTGAGCGTCTTCAGGACATTATCTCGCAGATGCAGGGCAATCTTTCGAGCCTCAGACGGCAGGAACGCCAGGTGGTCCGGTATCGCGAAATATCCAGAGAGGTGGAACGCCTGCAAACGCTGTTATACTACAGCGACTATCTGGGTTTTGAAGACGCTTTGCAAGAAGCCGAAAAAGACTATCAGGACGCCCTTAAAACTGTTGGCGAAAAAACCGCTTCGGAAGCCGGGTTGCGAAAACTGCAAGTTGAAGCCGCTGGCAGACTGCCGAAATTGCGCGAACGGGAGATGGTGGCCGCTGCGGTTGTGCAACGCCTCCATATTGAATCGGAACAATTACAGCGCGAACAGCAAAACCGGCAAAAAAGAAAAGACGAGTTGAAAGCCCGGCAACTCCAGTTTGACGCCGATATGGCCCGCGAGCAGGACAATCTTGACAGTGCCGAAAAGCGGCTCGGTGAACTTGAGTCCGAAAGGGCAAGTCTTGAAAAAACAACCGGTGATGACGAGACAACCCGTAAGACCGCCCGGAAAAAGGTCGAAAAAGCCGGAAAGATACTGGCCGAAGCCGACAGCAAGCAACAAATTCTGATCGACAGCCTTGCCGAACAAAAGGCGCGGCGGGCGGCTCTGGAACAGCAGTTGAATGACAAACAGGCTTCGATCTCACGCCTTGTTGAACGTCAGGAAAAACTGAAAGAAGAGCGCGACATTGTTCAGCAAAAGCTGACGCAAATTGCCGATTTTGACCGGTTGCAACAAGAGATCAGGCGGTATGACGAACAGTTCGCTGCCACCGAAAAACGCTTGCAAGACTGTGAACAGCATCTAGAAG
>JALXEI010000197.1 GCA_027069645.1 Hyphomicrobiales bacterium | reverse complement strand
GTCAACAGTTGCCCCCACAGGGGTACGCCGCTGGAGACCTTTCCTCATCGCTTTCTGGATGAAACGGGGCGGCAACTGATCTGCTCCACGCACGGGGCCCGGTTTGATGTGGCGGATGGAAAATGTCTGTCCGGGCCCTGCAAGGTGGAGGCGCTGCGTCCTGTCGTGCTTGTCCTTTCCGGTGAGCGGATTTTTTTTGATCCCGGTCAGTTCGAGGGGTGAATTGGGCTTTTGCTTTTTGGGCGCGCAATGATAAGTTGACGCAGGGCCGGCCGGTTTCGGCAGGTGTCATGGCAATAACAAAGTGGTGGAAATGCCCGGTCGCGGATATTTTCGCCCCGTAAGGATCTTCGTACCAGCGAGGCAACAGGGAGAATATCGGATATGTCAGACAGTAAAATATATGAAGTGCCGGCGGAATGGGCGCAAAAGGCCTTTGTGAACAATGACAAATATCTGGAGATGTATCAGCAGAGCATATCCGACCCGGAAGCTTTCTGGGGCGAGCAGGGCAAGCGGCTGGACTGGATAAAACCCTATACAAAGGTCAAAAATACCAGCTATGCAGCGGGTGATGTGTCGATCAAATGGTATGAGGATGGTACGCTGAACGTCACCGCCAATTGCATCGATCGGCACCTCGCCACCAGAGGCGATCAGGTAGCGATCATATGGGAAAGCGATGAACCGGCTCACGACCAGAAAATCACCTACAGCCAGCTTCACACAAGAGTTTGCAAATTCGCCAATGTGCTGAAAGACATGGGGGTCAAAAAAGGCGACCGGGTAACCATTTACATGCCGATGATCCCCGAGGCCACCTATGCCATGCTGGCCTGTGCGCGCATCGGGGCGGTGCACAGCGTGGTGTTTGGCGGCTTTTCGCCCGATGCGCTGGCCGGTCGTATCATTGACTGTGACAGCCATTTTGTCATCACCGCCGACGAGGGCCTGCGCGGCAGCAAGCCCATTCCCCTCAAGGCCAATGTCGACAAGGCGGTGGCGCAATGCGATATGGTGGAAAAGGTGCTGGTGATAAAGCGCACCAATGCCGATGTCGATTTTGTCGAGGGCCGCGATGTCTGGTATGGCGAGGCGCTGGAAAAGGTCACAGACGACTGTCCGTCCGAGGAAATGAACGCCGAAGACCCTTTGTTCATCCTTTATACCTCCGGCTCCACCGGCAAGCCCAAGGGCGTGCTGCATACCACCGGCGGCTATCTGGTCTATGCGTCCATGACCCATCAATATGTGTTCGACTATCATGATGGCGATATTTACTGGTGTACGGCGGATGTCGGCTGGATTACCGGTCACAGTTATATTGTCTATGGGCCGCTGGCCAATGGCGCCACCACGCTGATGTTTGAAGGGGTGCCGAACTATCCCGATGCCTCGCGTTTCTGGCAGGTTTGCGACAAGCACAATGTCAATATTTTCTATACCGCGCCAACGGCCATTCGCGCCCTGATGGGGGCGGGGGAGGAGCTGGTGAAAAAGACCGACCGCTCTTCCCTGAAGCTGCTGGGCACGGTGGGCGAACCGATCAATCCGGAAGCCTGGGAGTGGTATTATAATGTGGTCGGCGAGCAGCGCTGCCCGATTGTCGATACCTGGTGGCAGACGGAAACCGGCGGCATCATGATCACGCCGCTGCCCGGGGCAACGAAACTCAAACCCGGTTCGGCGACGCGCCCCTTCTTTGGCATCAAGCCGGAATTGATGGATGCCGATGGCAATGTCATCGAGGGGCCGGGCGAGGGCAATATGGTCATCACCGACAGCTGGCCGGGGCAGATGCGCACCGTCTATGGCGATCATCAGCGTTTTATTGACACCTATTTCTCCACCTATGACAATGTCTATTTCACCGGCGACGGGGTGCGCCGCGACGAGGACGGGTTTTACTGGATCACCGGCCGCGTCGATGATGTGCTCAATGTCTCCGGTCATCGCATGGGGACGGCGGAAGTGGAAAGCGCCCTTGTGGCCCATGAGAAAGTGGCCGAAGCGGCTGTTGTCGGATATCCGCACGACATCAAGGGGCAGGGGATCTATTGCTATGTCACCCTGATGGCCGGGGTTGAACCGTCCGACGATCTCAAAACCGAACTGGTCAATCAGGTGCGCACCGAAATCGGCCCCATCGCCACCCCGGACAAAATCCAGTTCGCCCCCGGCCTGCCGAAAACCCGCTCGGGCAAAATCATGCGCCGCATCCTGCGCAAGATCGCCGAGGACGATTTCTCCAATCTCGGCGACACCTCGACCCTCGCCGACCCCGCCGTTGTCGATGACCTGATCGAGAACCGGCAGAACCGGGGGTGATGGCAATCCCTGTGCGTCCCGGGCAAGCGACAGCGCAGAACCGGGATCAAGGGCCGCGCGACGGGACTCGCGGAGTGATTCGGGGTGACAGGTCGCGCGCGGTCTGTGGCCTTGGGTCCCGGCTCAATGCCGGGGAGCGGGTTAAATCTCTTCCAGTTCGATCAGGGTGCCGCAGAAATCCCTGGGGTGCAGGAACAGCACCGGTTTGCCGTGGGCGCCGGTTTTGATGTCGCCAAGCACACGAGCCCCGTTGGCTTTCAGCTTTGCTGCCGCCGCTTTGATGTCTTCCACTTCATAGCAGATATGGTGCATGCCTCCGGCCGGATTTCGTTCAAGAAATTTTGCCACGGGTGAGTTATCACCAAGCGGGTGCAGCAGTTCTGTTTTGCTATTGGGAAGCGTAATAAAAACGGTGGTGACGCCATGCTCCGGCAGTTCCACCGGTTTTGAGACCTGTGCGCCCAGCGTGTCGCGCCAGAGCCTTGCGGCGGCTTCAAGATCGGGTACAACGATAGCGATATGATTGAGTTTTCCGATCATGCGGGGCTTCCTCTACTTTCAACCGCTATTCAAATTCAATCAGTGGCTGGTCGACACTGACGCTTTCGTTGAGATCAACGAGAATGCGGGCCACGGTACTGTTGCGTTCGGCTGTGATGACATTTTCCATTTTCATCGCCTCGATGACCAGTAGTTCTTCCCCGGCCCTGACCTTCTGGCCTTCGCGCACCGGTATTTTTATGACAAGGCCGGGCATGGGGGAAAGGTGGAATTTGTGGCTGTCGGCCTCTTTTTTTTCCGGCATGTGGCGATAGAGTTGCGCGGCGAATTCGGTTAGCACCAGCAATCTGTTGCAGGCCCCGCGATGTTCGAGCTGATACCATATGCCGTGTCGTTCCACCTGAAAGGTCAGATTTTCATTGTTGATGCTACAGTGAAACAGCGGCTGCTCGAACTGCCAGTCGGTGGTTACGGTATAGTCCACATCATTGTAATGGATGAAATGGCTGTCGGCTTCCCGTTCGGCGTGGACCGCATGGCGTTCGCCGTTCATGAAAATAATCCAGTCGTCATCGGGGCGGCGTTTTGTGCCAGAGAACTGTCCCGAAAGCCTGTTGGCGCGGGTCTTGTGAATATTGTGCATGGTGGCGGCGACGATGATCCACGGGGCGGGATTGTCAACGGGACAGGCTCCGGCATCAAAACCGTCGGGATAGTGTTCGGCAATAAAATTTGTGTCGAAGGTGCCAGCGGCAAATCCGGCATGACCGGCGATGGCATTGAGAAAGCTGACATTGTGTTTGATGCCGCGAATATAAAAACTGTCGAGGGCATCACGCATGCGTGCAATGGCCCGGGGGCGGTCTGTGTCATGTGTGATCAGTTTGGCGATCATCGGGTCGTAGTAAACAGATACCTCGCTTCCTTCCGTGACACCTGTATCGATGCGCACATCATCACTTTCCTCGGGCGGGATAAAGTGGCGTAGCCGACCGGTGGAGGGGAGAAAATTTCGGCTCGGATCCTCGGCATAGATACGGCTTTCGATCGCATGGCCGTGCAGTTTTATATCTTTTTGGGCAAGGGGCAGTTTCTCGCCTGCGGAAACGCGGATCATCAGCTCGACAAGGTCAAGGCCGGTGATCATTTCGGTTACCGGGTGTTCCACCTGCAAGCGCGTGTTCATTTCGAGGAAATAGAAATGGCGCTCGCTGTCAACGATGAATTCAACAGTACCGGCCGAACGATAGTTGACGGCACGGGCCAGCGCCACGGCCTGTTCGCCCATACGTTTGCGTGTGGCCTTGTCGATGAACGGGGAAGGGGCCTCTTCAATGATCTTCTGATGGCGGCGCTGAATGGAACATTCGCGCTCTCCGAGATAAACGGTGTTGCCGTCATGATCGGCAATGATCTGGATTTCGATGTGACGGGGCTGCTCGATAAATTTTTCCATCAAAATGCGATCATCGCCAAAGCTGGTCGCTGCCTCGTTTTTGGCCCGCTCAAAGCCGGAGCGGCATTCTTCCTCATTCCTTGCGACGCGCATGCCCTTGCCGCCGCCGCCCGCCGAGGCCTTGATCATCACCGGGTAGCCGATCTCCTCGGCCACAGCGACAGCATGATCGGCATCGCGGATGAGATCATCATGGCCGGGAACAATATTTACGCCCGCCTCTCTGGCAATGAGCTTGCTGGTCCTTTTATCACCCATGCTTTTGATGGCTTTTGCATCGGGTCCGATAAAAGCGATGTCACTGGCTTTCAACGCCTCGCGAAATTCGGCGTTTTCGGACAAAAAGCCGTAACCGGGATGGACGGCCCCGGCGCCGGTGCTTTTGCAGGCCATGATGATTTTATCGGCCAGCAGATAGCTTTTGGCCGCTTCCGGCGGGCCGATGTGAACGGCCTCATCGGCCATTTCCACATGCAGGGCGTTGCGGTCGGCGTCCGAATAGACGGCCACGGTTTTGATGCCCATGCGGCGGGCCGTTCTGATCACCCGGCAGGCGATTTCGCCGCGATTGGCAATGAGGATTTTTTCAAACATACGGACCTAGAGCGGGATATTGCCGTGCTTGCGC
>JALXEI010000196.1 GCA_027069645.1 Hyphomicrobiales bacterium | reverse complement strand
CCATCGCCAGCACTATACCCGCCTGTCGGTTATTGCCTGGCAGAAAAAAGGCCAGCCCGGCCAGTGCTGCGATGAACACCACATTGAGAATCACCGGTGCCGCAGCCGCCGCGGCGAATTTGTGAAACGCGTTCAAAATGCCGGAAAACAGCGCCAGCAGCGACACAAACAGCAAATAGGGCATGGTGATGCGCGTCAGCAGAACCGCCATATCAAACTTTTCGGGTTCGGAAGCAAAGCCGCCCGCCATGCCCAGCATCAAAAAGGGCATGAAAATTTCCGCCAGAGCCGTGACGATGATGAGGGCAAAAACCAGCACCGATAGCGCCTCTTCGGCAAAGCGCCGGGCCGCATCCTCGCCCTCGCCCTCCAGTTGCCTTGCGAACAGCGGCACAAAGGCGGCATTGAACGCCCCTTCTGCAAACAGACGGCGAAACAGGTTGGGGAAACGAAAAGCCACAACAAAGGCTTCGGCCACCGGACCGGTGCCCAGCACGGCGGCAATCAGAATATCACGCACGAACCCGAGTATGCGGCTCATCAGGGTAAAACCGCCGACGGTGGCAAAGGATTTAAAAAGTTTCATGGCCCAGTCATATAGAGGGCCGGGACGTAACTGTGTAGTGATTTTTGACGCACAGGGATAAAAAATGAAAATCCGGACCACTCCGGGCCTGTTCGCCCGCGCGCTCCCGGGCAAGCGATAGCACAGAGCCGGGGAGCGGTAAATTTCAGAACCTGAGCAAAATACAAAGGTCAGACTTTTTGTGTTTTTATATCACTTGTGGCCCTGGACCACGGCAGGGCAATCGCATGAACCACCTCCTCATCACAGCGCCCTCGCACATGAATTCAAGCCTTTGTTTTACATGTGTCATTCCCGCGAAAGCGGGGATCCATAACCACGAAACTGCCGGTTGGGCGGCAAGCCAGGAAGTTTCGATGGCCTGATCATCGTGTGCTAACCCGCAAGGCTGCGGCGTATGGTTCCCCGCCTGCGCGGGGATGACATCCGGAGTGATGAATATTACGTATTTTTCAAGCGATTGCCCTGCTGACCCCGGCTCAGGGCCGGGGAGCGAGAGGGCTGTTTGCCACCTATCCGGCCCTTCTTGCCGGAGACTGGCGTTTTTGTTCCTCGAAACAGATCCCGGCGCGGTCCCCCGCGGCCCATTTGGCTACACCGCGTTTCGGTCCGTCATTACCAATCGAAACACTGACTTCCTGGCCGGGTGTGAGTTGAACACCCGAAACACCAACGCCGCCTTTGGAAATGTTTTCCACCACCACATCCTTGCCAATATTGCCGCCGATATCCATTTTGGCATTCATACGGGTGGTCAGACGTTCGAATTTGCGTCTGTTCTCGCGCTGCTGTTGCGCATCCAGCGAGCCGGACAGTTCACTCAACAGGCGAACAACATCCACACTGGCAGCATTCATGCGTTCGATATGAGAGATCGTCGCCTCGAAATCGTCCGCAGCAAAACTCAAAAGCGCCTGTTTCCCGGCATCATGGACAATCTTGTGAGGTTCCACCAGCGCCTTGTAGGCCGGATGACCAGTCAGGGCTGTATTGCTCAGACTGTCATACCATTTGCCCAGTCGGCAGGCATGATGATCCGGCACATCACCGGCTTTCCACTCGCCGCGCCCCATGACCGTATCAAGAATACGCTTTTTGAACAGCACATGATCAATCTTGGCCATTTCACAAAGCGCCTGATCGGAACCTTCGTCAAACCAGTCCCTGGCGCTGGCCATGAATTCGTCATTGGTGCGCTGGAAGCTGTCAGCCATTTCATTGATCAGGTCTTCATTTTCGGCCGACAGATCGGCGACATGGGAAATGCTTTGCGCGATTTCACCGGTGGCGCTTTTCTGTTCCTGAAGGATATTGGAGATATCGAGCATTTTTTCATAAACCCCCGACACCTGACCGGCGATCTGATCCATCGTATCGCGGGCGCTGGCCACGGCGCTTTCGCCTTCACTGACGGCGCTTTGTGAACTGGTCATGGTGCGACGGATCTTCTCCATCCCGGCACTGAGCGCATCGATGCGCCGGGCAATATCCTCGGTGGATTTGGAGGTCTGGCTGGCGAGACTCTTGACCTCGGAGGCCACAACCGCAAAACCTTTTCCGGCTTCCCCTGCCCTTGCCGCCTCGATGGTGGCGTTCAGCGCCAGAAGATTGGTCTGATCGGCGATATCCTCGATAACCGCGAGAATCTGGCCAATCTGCGCCGAGGCTTCCGACAGCTCTTCAATGCCTTCATGGGTTTCATGCACCGCTTCCAGCATTTTCTGAATGGCAGCCGTGGCTTCGCCAATGGCCTTGTGACCGTTGCGCGCCGTCTGATTGCTTTCATTGGCCTCGTTTGAGGCGCTTTCACTGTTAACGGCAATCTGTTCCACCGAAGCCACAAGCTGCGAGGCGGCCGAAGATATGGTTTGTGAGCCCAGCCGCGCCTCGCGGGCATTGCTGGTGAGACGGGCGAGGCGATAAGAGGTCTCGTTGACCTTGACCACCGTATCGGCCAGCGAACGCAGATTCTGCGTCTGCGTATCACCTTTTTGCAAGCTCATGGCACTATCAAGCGATCTGTTTTCATAGGCCGAGGTCGAGAGGGTGATATCAATGGTCATGCGGGCAACAAGCTGCTGCATCAGGTTTTTCATCCGCCCCGGGGAAAAGCGGGTTTTCGCGGCAATGCGCGGCAACAGACGCATCAGGATCCAGGCATAGGAGGCCAGATACCAGCCCTGATCAAGGCCAATGCGCTCGTGTATCACCCCGATCCTGTGCGCTCTTGCCTGATAATCTGCACCAAGGTCCCCCCCGAACAGCACGCGCCAGTGCTCAAGCTGGGCAGATTTCAACCCGCCAATACGTGAGGCATCACCCAAAATGTCCCTCAATTCATCAACCGACATGATATTCTGATAGAATTCATCAATCAGCGATTTGACAATCGGCGCGCAGACCTCCCAGAGTTTTTCATTGCGCGTCAGATTGTTGCCGCCATCAAAAAGATAGGCATCGAATTTGCGGATAATGTCGTCTTGCATGGTGTTTCCCTGGCTTTCTCTGTCTTGCGGCTTTCTGGATACCTGCCCCCTTTTATCGGGAGTCTGGCAAAGACAGGGAGATCTGGTTCAAATTTCGAATATCGGTTCTAACAGTTTGTTTTTATTGGGGGGAACAACGCGAAACAGGAAGGCCACTTTTACAAATGTTGCGGTAATTGCGGGCTGTTGCCGGAGCAGGCAGACGTGCAACAGTGTTTGTTCGACTATTAAAATGCCGGACCATTTACCAGGTTGACAAGCAGCCCTGTGGACAGTGCATAACATTTACTAAGGATATTTGATTAACAAATAGCTACCATTTGGCCTATATCTACTGTCATTTCCGACAGTAAAAAGAAACGAGCAGAAAACGATCAGTATTCACACATGATTACATAAAACTGTGCGGATCAATATCGATCGTCAGTTTCATCTGGCCTTTGGGTTTGGGCAGCGGATCAAGCCAGGCTTTGATATAGGCCTGTATATCGACGCTGCGTTCGGCCTTGACAAGCAGGCGAAACCGGGCGCGTCCCCGGATCATGAAAACGGGCGCTTCGGCTGGCCCGAGTACCCGCAGCTTTTGCGACCGCGGCGCGCTCCGGGCCAGCATGCGGGCATAGCCGGCGGCTTCGGTGGTATTGTTCGAGGAAATGATCAGCGCTGCCAGACGGCCATAGGGCGGCAGCCCGCCTTTTTGCCGCGCCTCGCCTTCCTCGCGCAAGAAACGTTCACGATCCCCCGAAACCATCGCCCGCATGACCGGATGTTCCGGCATATAGGTCTGGATCATGCCCTTGCCCGCAATGGCGGCACGACCGGCGCGGCCAGTCACCTGCTGCAAAAGCTGCCATGTGCGCTCCCCGGCGCGAGGGTCCCCCTGCGCCAGACCGAGATCACCATCAACCACACCAACCAGCGCCAGACCGGGAAAATGATGCCCCTTGGCCACAAGTTGCGTGCCGACAATAATATCCACTTCACGCGCCGCTATTTTCTCCAGCAGGGCGCGCATCTCCTCTACATCGGGGATGAGATCGCTTGACAATATGACGGTGCGCGCTTCCGGAAATCGCTCCTCGATCTCCTCGGCCACCCGCTCGACACCGGGCCCACAGGCGACCAGCGCGTCTTCCTCGCCGCATTCCGGACAGCGGCGCGGCACAGGAGAGCTGTGACCGCAATGATGGCAAGTGAGGCGATTGTGAAAGCGATGCTCCACCAGCCACGCGGAACAGTCCGGACATTCAAAGCGATGACCACAGGAGCGGCACAGGGTCAAAGGCGCATAGCCGCGCCGGTTCAAAAACAACAGGCTTTGCTCGCCGCGCCCCAACACCTCTTTCATCTCGCGGACCAGCTTTGGTGCAATCCAGCGGCCGCGCTCGGGCGGATCGGTACGCAAATCCAGCGCCTCGATGTCCGGCAGTTTCGCCCCGGCATAGCGCTGTGTCAGTTTCACATGGGTATAGCGCCCGTTGATCGCATTGACATGGCTCTCGATACTGGGGGTTGCCGATGACAGCACCACCGGGATTTTACCCAGCATGGCCCGCACTACCGCCATGTCGCGACCATGATAGATGAGCTGGCTTTCCTGTTTGTAGGCCGGTTCATGCTCCTCATCGACAATGATCACCCCCAGCTCTTTGAAGGGCAGAAACAGCGATGAGCGCGCCCCGATCACCACCCGAATGTCACCCCTGGCCACACCCCGCCAGATGCGCCCGCGCTCGCCTTGCGAGATTTCCGAATGCCAGGGGGCGGGAGCCACGCCAAAACGTTTTTCAAACCGTTGCAGGAACTGGCTGGTCAGGGCGATCTCGGGCAGCATGAACAGGCTCTGGCGTCCCTCGCGCAGGCTTTGCGCAATGGCTTCGAAAATCACTTCGGTC
>JALXEI010000195.1 GCA_027069645.1 Hyphomicrobiales bacterium | reverse complement strand
CACCGCCGCGCCGACATCATCGCCACCAGCTTTGCCGAATGTCTCGACACCATCGCCGAAAAAACCGGCATCACTCCGCTTCACGGCGAACTGATGCAGGAAATTACTTTTTGAAATGACAGTCACAATAATAAATAGCGATGTTTTTGACGCTCTCGCCGATCTGCCCGATGAATCGGTCCATTGCGTCATAACTTCCCCGCCCTATTGGGGGCTGCGGGATTATGGCGTTGACGGCCAGATCGGTCTGGAGCCGACCCTTGCAGATCATCTTGACGTCATGGTGCGGGTTTTTGAAGAGGTGCGCCGGGTCATGCGAAAGGACGCCACGCTGTGGCTCAACTATGGAGATTGCTATGCCAGCACTCCAAACGGACGCAGCGCCGCAGATGTAAAATCTGTCGGCAGGGACGACCGCACTTTCAGGGACAAACCGTTCTCCACCATCGGCGGGGTGTTAAAGCCCAAGGATCTCGCCATGATCCCCAACCGCCTCGCCATTGCCCTGCAAGAGGCGGGCTGGTGGGTACGCTCTGAAATCATCTGGGCAAAACCCAACCCGATGCCGGAAAGCGTAACCGATCGCCCCGCCACATCGCACGAAAAGATATTCCTGCTCAGCAAGTCCGCAAAATATTTCTATAACGCTGATGCGGTGCGGGTTGCGGCCAAATTTCCAGATGGCCCCAACGCTCCTGACAAAATCAAATCCCCGCATGGTCAAGGATACACGCGCCGTGCCAAAAAATCAGACAAACAGCGCGGGCATTCACGCCGCCACGCAGGATTTAACGACCGCTGGGATCAGATGAGCAAATCTGAACAACAGGCTAACGGCCACAATTTGCGCAATGTCTGGACAATCGCCACGAAACCATTTTCGGACGCCCATTTTGCCACATTCCCCCCGGCGCTTGTCGAACCATGCATCATGGCTGGCTGCCCCGAAGGCGGCACCGTACTTGATCCCTTTGGTGGTGCCGGAACGGTCGGCCTCGTCGCCGACCGGTTGAAAAGAAACGCCATTTTGATCGAGCTAAATCCCGAATATGCCAGCATGGCGCGCCGCCGCATCAACAGCGACGCCCCGCTTTTTACAGAGGTGATGTGATGAACGAAACAAGCCAGAAAGAATTTCTAGAACTCTCATGGCAAGAGCTTTTTCCCAAAACCACTTCGCCGGATGCCAGACGGCAACGCTGGGAAAAATGGAAAAAGGCTGCGATCACTCTGGACCCTGAGCAAGGACAAAGAGGGGTTGAATATTGGCAGCGCCACGAATGCGGCCCCTGCGATCAGGTAGACGGCGACTGGTGCAAGCTGCAAGGGCTCCCCTGCACTGTCAACCCAATTCTCACTTTCAATTATGGCTATATCGGCATGGCCTGCATGGGATTTTACCCATCAGCCTTAAGGGAAAGGCTTGAGAGCCAGGTAAAAAGGCTTATTGCCGCTGGCCTGCGCCTTTCTGGTAATGGCCGACAAAAATGCTTCGCCAAGGCCGAGCAAATCTGGGACGGGCCATTGATGACCCAGCACAACTATTGGTGCGTGTAAGCAACGCTCCGCTTTTTACAGAGGTGATGTGATGAAAAAATCAGAGGGGTTTCTGCCCTGCCCGTTTTGTGGCTCTGAATGGACGATCGGGCTATCGTCGTTCAAATACCACCCACATCCGCTCAAACACGCAGTTTTCTGTGCGGCCTGCTCCACCCAGGGACCGCCAGGCGACACATCAGCCCTCGCAATACAGGGCTGGAATACTCGCAATACTCCAAAAAATTTTAACGGCAGCCCTGCCCACAAGGAATACAACAATGACCAAGCATAATACCGGTATAGAATGGACCCATATTCCCGGCTACAAGGGCGAAACGTGGAACCCGATTGTCGGCTGCTCCATAGACTCGCCCGGCTGCAAGAATTGCTATGCCATGCGCCGGGCAAACCGGTTGCTGGATGGCAATCCCAAAACGCCGCATTACGCAGGCACCACGAAAAAGGTCAACGGCAAGCCCGTCTGGACCGGCAAGGTCGCCCGCGCCAGCGAAAAGACCCTGACCGCGCCGCTGCGCTGGGGAAAACCACGCGCCATATTCGTCAACTCAATGGGCGATCTTTTCCATGAAAATGTCCAGGATGAATGGATCGACGAAGTATTTTACATGATGCACATGGCAGCACGACATATTTTCATCATCCTGACCAAAAGGCCAGAGCGGATGAAAAAATATATGGAAGATTTGTCGCCCTGGCACAGGGTAAAACGACCGCGCCTGAACGAAATATTCGGCTCGGAAGAAAGGGCCGCATCTGCCGATTATTTTTCAATGGTCAGAGAACAGCCCTGGCCGCTTCCCAATGTCTGGCTGGGCGTCTCGGTCGAAGACCAAAAGCGGGCAGACGAGCGAATCCCGTATTTGCTGGAAACCCCCGCCGCTGTCAGATTTATCAGTTGTGAGCCGCTGTTGGGAGTGGTGGATTTGAACACTGCCGAAATGAACAACGACCCAAATTTGAAAATTAACCCGTTACGAGGAGCTCTGCCCGCCTTCCAAAAGCTCGACTGGGTCATCGCCGGTGGCGAGAGCGGCCCCCATGCACGCCCGATGCACCCGCGATGGCTGCGCTCCCTGCGCGATCAATGCCAGGCCGCCAATACCCCCTTCTTTTTCAAACAGTGGGGAGAATGGGTATCTGTCAGCGAAGTAGAAGGGGCCGGCCCTTCTTATTATTTTGAAAGCGGCGCAACTGTCCGCCGGGTCGGCAAAGCCCGCGCCGGTCGCACGCTCGATGGCATCGAGCACACAGAATTTCCCAAAATCAATGGAGTGTCAAATGAATGAAAACAGAAAACTATTCCCATCATTTAAAAACGAACAGGTCAATGAGAGTCATGACAAACTGTTAAATATAATTCTACCCCATTGGTTAGTCTGGATCGAAGATGAGGAAACCAACAACAACGAAAACAAAAAAGAATGAACTTTGCTGGAGTTGCATGTTTCCTTCGTATGGCAGCATTGCATTACACAAGTGAAACGCCGATAATCTGCGAAAAAAGAAAACAACTCCTTCATAACATGCTTGACCTTGCCATTGATGACGCAAACCACGTCATCAAAATCACAAGAGGAATGCAATGACTAAAAAGGCCAGCATCCAGCGCCCCTACCCTCCCGATTTTGTCCGCCTCAAAACGCTGGCCTATCGTCTCGATCTGGCCGAGCGCACCGTGCAGGATTATGTCTCCACCGGTATCCTCCCGGGGCCGACGATGTGCGGCAATGTCAAGCTCTGGCGCTGGGCCGATATCGAGGCACATCTTGCCAAAACGGACGAAAATGACAATGATGCCCCCGCCGATATTGACGAGTATGATCTGGGGGTAATGCGTCTTGCCAAAGAAAAAGCCGATGATCGAGCTGCCTGAATATGTCTTCCGCACCCGCGCAAGGGGTCGCGATTATTATTATTACCAGCCCTTCCGCGGCACCGATCAGGCACAGCCGCGCGTGCGCATAAATGCCCAGCCGCACGAGCCGGAATTCTGGCAGCAAATCCGTGAACTAACCGGCATCAGAGAGCAAAAACCGCGGTTTGGCACTTTTTCATCGCTCATTACGGCCTATAAAAACGGCCCCGAATATGCCATTCTGAAACCCCGCACCAAAAAGGAATATGACCGTCACCTCGCGACAATCGAAAAAGCGTGGGGTCCGGTTCTGGTCAGGGGCCTGAAGGCCCGCTCGATCATGAAGCTGCGCGATCTTTACGCCGACACTCCGACAAAGGCCAATCACATTCTGGAAGTGCTTTCGGCGATCATCACCTGGGGCATTCCGCGCGATTATTCAGACACCAATCCCTGCCGCGACATCCCCAAATTCAAACGCGGCGCCGGTTATGCGCCCTGGAACTGGGACGCCATCGAGCATTTCCGCCAAAACGCCGCGCCCGCCATGTGGCAGGCCGCAGCCCTCGCCCTTTATACCGGCCAGCGCTGTGGAGATGTGCTCAAAATGAAATGGCGCGATGTCGACAGGGGCGAAATCGCTGTCACCCAGGCCAAAACCGGCAAACAGGTGTGGATCCCGGTGCACCGCGATCTTGCCGACCTGCTGGCAGCCATCGATCGCCGCTCAATATTCATATTGACCAACAGCAAGGGCGTCCCGTGGTCCGGCGGATTCCAGTCGAGCTGGAACAAACAGATGAAAAAACCGGTCATGCAGGCCTTGCGCGACCAGCGCCTTGTGTTCCACGGCCTGCGCAAAAGCGCTGTTGTCTTCCTGCTCGAAGCCGGTTGCACCGACGCGCAAGTCAGCGCCATCACCGGACAGACCCGGCAAATGGTCGAACACTACAGCCTGATGGTCAATCAGCGCCGATTGGCCAGAGAAGCAATCTTGAAATGGGAGGAAAAAGGACGATGAAATACTTCGAGCAGATAGAAATGGCAATCGTTGATTGCCAGCGTCATACACCACCGCTTTTCACCGACATAGATAATATTATTCTTGAATTCTCACCAAAATTAATAGGTCTGCTGGAAAGGGAAATGACGTGCAGAGGCCCCGTCATCACTACGACCGGACCACATAGAAAATTCATGGGCATCAAATGCGATGCAGTATCGCACCTGCCGACAACCACAATCAGAATAACAAACAATCAGCGCGAACTGATTAAAAAAATAAAATTAGAACAAAACAAAACCGAAACATAGAGGACGATTGCAAAACATTTCACAAAAATTGCAAAACATGGTCAGTTTGCGATTTAGCGCATACTCATAACATCATGATTTGTATAACGTTTTTTGGTTGCGGGGGCAGGATTTGAACCTGCGACCTTCAGGTTATGAGCCTGACGAGCTACCGGGCTGCTCCACCCCGCGTCAAAAAATCCCTGCCGGCTTTCTTCGCGAAAACACCGGCTTATGCCGATGAAAAGGCAAATCTGCCTCTCCCGGCCAAAGGCTCCGAGGAAATGCTCCAGGGATCATGGGGAATAATCATTACGACTATGTTTAAAGCCGTCAGACTATATAAAGCCATTCGCGCCAAAAGAAAAGCTCTGTTTTCAGTTTTTGTTTTGTTTCCTGTTGAAGAAGCGGGCAGCACCGCTTTTCCTCTGCCCTTTCCGGCCAAAAAATCACAACACAACATTGCTTTATATGGCTTTTTTAAATATCCGCTCTCAAACCACCTCGAACCAGGTGGACATGCCACCGGCCTGATGTTCGAGCATGTGACAATGCAGCATCCATTTGCCGGGATTATCGGCCACAAAAGCCACCTTCACCGCCTCGGCCCGGTCTACCAGGATGGTATCGCGCCAGTCGGGCCTTGTATCCATGAAACGGGGCCCCTTTCGTGTCTGGCGGACCCGTCTGATCTCGCTCATATGATGACCGTGCATATGCATGGCATGGGCAAAAGCGGTATTGTTGATCATATCAAGTTCCACGGTCTGGCCGCGCCTTGCGCTGAACAGCGGTTTTTCCGGCATGCCCGCCACGCCGTTAAAGGCCCAGATCAAGCCGGGGCCGTCCACCAGTTCGCGGATGGTCATTTTCTTTCCCTTGTAAAGGGCGCTTCTCATGCCGCCCATCGCGCCGCCGGTCATTTCCAGCTCGACCTTGAGCGGTTTGCGCCGGTCCGGTGCGGGAACGGGATTATCGGCCAGTTTCCTGACGGGTTTATGCTGGCGGTTGTTCCTGTCGCTGTCATGATAGACAAACCGCACCAGCGGCAACCGCATGTCGGAATTTTCCCAGATCACCGCCCGACTGCCCGGCGCGCCATTCATTTCAAGCACGAGGTCAACACGCTGTGAAGGCGCAAGAATCAGGTCGCTGGCAGAGGGAGTTCGCGGGGCCACCGGCTGACCGTCAAGCGCAATGACGCTTGCGCCACAGCCCCCGACCCGCAGAACCAGGATGCGTGAATTGGCGGTATTGCAAAGACGCACCCGCACCCGGTCGCCGGATCTGACCGCAAAGCGCACATCACTTTGACCATTGACCGTCATGACATTGCCGATGCGCCCGCCATGTGCACGCTCGCCGATGGCGCTGAAACTTTCTTCTTCAAGGCTGCCGTCGGCCTTTAGTTGCCAGTCGTCAAAAGCAAGGGCCAGATCGTGATCCACGTCGAGAGGCTCTGGTTCATCGACAATCAGCAGACCATAAAGACCGCGCGCCACCTGTTCCCATGAACGGTTATGCGGATGATACCAGTAGGACCCGGCATCGGGGACGGTAAATCTGTAGTCGAAACTTTCACCCGGGGCGACGGCCTCCTGTGTCAGACCGGCCACCCCGTCCATTTTATTGTCAATCCGGATGCCGTGCCAGTGAATGGTTGACCCCTGTTCAAGGCTGTTTTTAAACCGCACCTGCACCTGTTCATTTTGTCGAACCCTGATCACCGGCCCTGGCACAGAGCCGCCATAACCCCAAATGGCCGTCTTCCCGAGGCCCCTGCCCAGCAGTTCTACCTGGCCACGGCGGGCTTCCATCAGCAGGCTGCCTTTGGGCCGGGCCCCGAGCAAAATAGCCCCGTGCGGCCTTTCCCCATCCGCCCGTAGTGGCAAGGGCAGAGCACAGGCTGTCAGCGACATCGCCAGCCCTCTGATCATTGCCCGGCGTGATACGCCCACGCTATTCTTCATCATATTTATCCTGCCTCTTTCTGCCATTGAGTTATACCATGTCGCAAAAAGATTGACCTTTGTATTTTGTCCGGGGAGCGAAACATCGAGACCGAAAGGGAAAGGTGAGCAAGGCTTGTTGCATTCCTGTATTATTCCAGCTTTTTAAGGGTGCCAGAATACTGTTTTGTCAGTTTTTTCCGGCCTTTGCCTTAAAGCCGTCCAGCATGTAACTGATCACCTGCCAGCGTTCCTTTTCCGACAGAATATCCTTAAAGGCGGGCATGGCGGTGTTCATCGCCGCGCCGCCTTCAGAGACGGTCCAGATCAGATAACCATCAGGGTTGTTGTTCATCATCCCCATCATTTTCTTCATGCCTTTCATGGCATGCCCCTCCTGACGCATCATCGCCATCATATCCATCATGGAGCGCAAGGCTGGCGGTTTGGGATTGAGGTCCTTGCCGGCCTCGCCATCCCCTTCCCCGGTTGCGCCATGACAGGACGCGCAGTTTTCGGCAAACAGGGTTGCACCTTTCGAAATATCAGCCTTTGTCATGACAGGGCTTTTCAGGTTTTTATAGACTTCGGGAATGCCGTGTTTTTGCAAATACCGGAAGCGTGTCGGATTGTGTTTGGCGCCGTGCGCACCGGCCTGTACAAAGCTCGCCGCGACGAACCCCAGAACCAGTCCGGCAACCGGCAGCAGTGCTGTTCCGGAATACCGGCGGGGGTGTTGTTGTCCAGTCATCCTGTTCTCCTGTTCGTGGATCTCAAATCATCTTCATTTTTGCCCGTCCATGGAAAGCAGGACCCGTTCGTCGAAGCAACGAGCCCTGCAGGGGGAGGAACGAAGCGGATCTAGTGTTTATCCATGCCCTTGTGTCCGCCCATCATATGGTCACCCATCGGCATTTTCATATTTTTACCCATGTGACCATCTGCGTTGCCGATCAGCTTGCCGTCCTTGTCGTGACACCCTTTCATATGGGCAGCATCCATCTTCATCCCGCCTTTCATCATTTTTTCATGTGCTTCGTGGCAGGCAACAATTCTGGCATCGCTGGTCCCGTGTTTGTCATGACCGGGATCGGCCATAACAGCGGACTGGCCCGACAACATTGACCCGATGATCGCAGCGACAAAAAAACCTGACATGGTTCCGTATTTGAATTTCATTTTATATTTCCTTTTTCTGTGTTGAACATTTGTGTTGCAGAATTCGTCAAACCTTTATCCCGTCACGGCGCAAATCCTCTCGCGAAGCGGTATTGGCCAGGGTTCCCTTCGGCGGATTGTACCAGCCGGGATCATCATAGCTGGCCAGTTCCTCGCGCACCTTCAAAACGGTCACCATGCCACCCATCGCGATATAGTCGTGCGGGCCCGGTGTCCCCATCATGGGTATGGAATTTTCCGGCATTTCCATCATACCGGCATGCTTTGCCATATTGCCCATGCCATTGGCGCCCATCGTCATATAACCGGGAACAATATCGTTCATTTTCCAGTCAAGCTGCTGATGGTTGATTCCAAGAACATTGGGAATTTCATGCCCCATCTGGTTCATGGTGTGGTGGGTCATATGGCAATGCATGGCCCAGTCGCCGGGATTGTCTGTAACAAGTTCGACGGCGCGGGTCTGACCCACCGTGACAAGGACGGTAGTCTCGGGCCAGCGACGTTCCGGCGGAATGATACCGCCATCGGTTTCCGTGATCTGAAAGGCATGGCCGTGCATATGAAGAGGGTGGTGATCCATTGCCGACAGATTGCCAATGCGCAGTTTCATCCTGTCGCCCTTTTTTGTTACCAGAGGTGCGGTACCTGGAAAACATTTGCCATTAAGGGTCAGGGTGTTATAGCCGGAAAACACATTCGGATCGGGACGCCAGGTCCCCGGCTTGATATCAAACTCGTTCATCATCAAAACGAAATCACGGTCGGGACGCGGCTCTTTCGGTTTGCGCGGATGAACGATAAACATGCCGGTCAGCCCCATGCCTTCCTGGGTCATGGTGTCGGTATGGGAATGATACATGAAAGTCCCGTGCTGATTGATGGTCCATTCATATTTGAATGTCTCGCCGGGATTGATTTTGCGATGTGACAACCCGCCGACCCCGTCCATGCCGGAAGGCAAAATCAGTGCATGCCAGTGAACCGATGTTTTGGTGTTGAGACGATTGGTGACATAGATGCGAATTTTATCTCCCTCGACCGCCTCGATCACCGGACCGGGAACCATACCGTTATAACCCCAGCAGACCGCCTTGAGGCCCGGGGCAAACTCGTGCATGGTTTCGCGCACATCCATCTGAAAGATTTTCACGCCGTCAACAATTTTAAACGGCAGTGCCTCGCCATTGGGAATGACAACCGGTGTATAGTCCTTGCCAGGCAGGCCGGGGGGCCAGTTATCCCACTGGTCGACACTGCGCGCATAAAAGCTGTTACCGGTGGGAATGCTGTAGGTTCCGGCCCTGCCCGAAACGGCCGGTTTTTTCATGGCCCCCATATTGTGCATGCTGTGGTCCATCTTCATGGCCCCCATATTATGCTTGCTGTGGTCCATTTTTTGAGCGCGGGCCGGTGTGGGGGACGAAGGAAGCACGCCGGCCATTGCGGCTCCTGCGAGGACCGCCCCTCCGGCCCCGAGCGCCTGACGCCTTGTCAGTGTCGGTGCGCCTGTCTTTTCTCTCCCGGCAATGTCTCTCTGCTTGTTCCTGCGCCTCGCAATCTTTTTCCTCGACATGTTAATGTCCTCCCGTTTGTTCCGGTGCGCTGTCTGACGAACCGGCACTCATGACGCTGCCACCCGACGGCATGCGCCCTGCCATGAGCTGTTGATACTGAATACGCGCCACCCATTCGGCCTGAAGAGCCTCGATATAGCGCTGTCCGGCCCTGATCTGTCCGCGCTTTGCCGCCAGCAGCCGGAAGACACCCGTTTGCATGCCATTATAATTGACCTGCGTCGCCGCAAGAATTTTTGCAGCCTGCGGCAACACCGCCTTGCGATAATAGTGAGACTGACCATGTGTCATTTTCAGCCTTGCCTGCACCAGCCGCGCCGAAGAGCGCACACGCACGGCAATATCCCGGTAATTGTCCTGGGCTTCGCGAATCTTCATTTCAGCAACCTTGCGTCTGGCGCGTCCCTGATCGAACAGCGGCGGCACGATACCGATCGTCGGTCCCCTGCTCCATTCCTTTTCAGGTCCGTCCCGTTCAGCTTCAAAACCGATTTCAAGATCGGGAATAATCGCGCTCGCCGTTGTCACACCATACTGATGTGCAAGTGTAACAAGACGTAGTCGGGCGGCTTCAAGATCAAGGCTTTTTTCGACGGCCTGTCGTTCAATATTTCCGGACGGTCCACGAATACCCGGCACAGGGGGCAGTCGTGATGCGGTCCGCCAGCGGGTTTGCGCTCCGGTAAGTCCAAGCAGTTTATTGACCTTTTCGCGCGCTTCCAGTCGCATGGCCTCGGCTGCCGCCAGTTCCAGCTTTGCACTTGTCAAAAGGCTTTGCGTCGTTTCAAAATCCAGCGCCGTTGTATTTCCGGCCTTGCGCAATGCCTTTGCCGCTTCAAGCGAGGCGCGGGCGGATTTTTCCACCTGCCGGAACAGCCCAACCATCTGCCGGGCAGCCAGATAGTCAACAAAAGCCGTCTGCGTTCTTGCTGCATGGTCAACAACAGCAGCCGTCACGAATATGCGTGCCTCGTCCAGTTTTGAAGCCGCCACCCGCCTGCGCAGCGGAATATAAAGCGCATCAATAAACTGAAAAACCACCCCGTAGACAAGGTTCACCGGCAAGGCGCTTTGCAACGGATTCATCACCGATATGTCGAAAGCCGGGTTTTTCAAAAGCCCCGCCTGCACCAGCTCTGCCTGCGCAATACCAAGGCGGGTATAGGTCGATTGCAAACCGCTATTGTTGAGCAAGGCAATCTGTGTCGCTGAACGCAGGGTCAGCGGTTTTTTCAAAAGGCGGGAAACAAGTTCGCGGGCTTCAAGATCCTCTTCGCTGCCGCTATCCCACGAAATCTGTGCGCCGGTACGTTGTTCCACCATTCCGGCAACATCGGAAAAGGCCATATCCGGCGACAGGGAAGCACAGCCGCCAAGCGTCATCAGCAGCGCCGCACCGACAAACGTTGAAGCTGTTTTCTTTATTTTAATCGAACGGCTCATGGATGGCTCCCCCGCTTTCCGGAATGATCCATTGCAGGCATTGCCATCGATGATGTCGGTCGCGAGGGCCCGGAACGGCCATATTTCTGCAACTCCGGTTGCACATTGATGTTTTCCGGAACAAGCGCCCGTGATATTGCCGGCCTTTTGCCAGCAGGGGCTGCCGGATCGGCAGGATGGCCCCTTGTGAGGTAGTCAACCCCCTCTATTTCATCACAGGCGGTCATTGCAAGCAGCAACATTGCGCCGGCTCCCGCCCTTGTCAAAATCTGTTTCATCTTAATCGTCCCCCGTCGGGACCTCCCACACCACACGTCGGATTCAGGACGTGAATCCGCGCGAAAATTTTTGTTTTTGGAAAAGAAATACGCTGCAAGGGGCTGCCATAGCCCGCCCGTGGCATACTGCGTCGATAGCGAAGGGGAAATCTAGACGAGAATACGAACAGTATTCAAAAACCGGTATCGGGCACTACCGGGATGATCCGACTGCGGATTCATGGTCCTGAATCCACCCGACAAGGAAAACATATTGAAACGGCGAATAGAATGCAGGGACATCAGGCCGGCATTCTGATCCGGCGAAACTGACAGTACGAAAGGCTCAAACTGAAAGCGCCTGATATTTGTCACATGGGCGTGGTTCGATCCCGGACAGCATCTGTGATCCTTGTGCCCGGCATTGTCAGCGTGCGAACCGGATACGACCCTCTGACTGTCCCCTGTATGGTTATCCGGTGTATGGTTATCCGGTGTATGGTTATCCGGTAGCGCATGATGGATACAGGGATGCGAAAAATCGGCACGCAAATCCCGCGCAAAAGCAAAAGGCTCACCATGATGTGACTGACCGGCAACGACCTGCGAGGCGCGCACGGCCTCGCTTCCGGCAAGAGCGAACAGAACAACAAACAGCAGCAGCCCGGTGCAAATCGTTGCCCCCTTGACCATTTTTTGGTTCAGCCGTTTCATCAGACCTGTCATTTCCCGTTGTTCCTGCCGCATTACCAAAGTCTGGAATGCCCATAATGTGCAACAATAAACCATCCCCCCGGAGGAAGGTCAACAGGCATTGTGCGCCTCTTCCCGTAACTGTTGCCTTGCAGTTACACTGTTTGATCAGTTCCGGCTTCGGTCCCCCTTGCTTTTGCCTTGCCCGTTTGCTTTCATGCCCTCTGCTGACGAATCTAAAGTCGGGGACACGTCCCTGAAAAAGGATGTGCCGCCATGACCAGCCTGTCTGCCCTTGTGAAAGGATTTTCCGATCCCGTTATCGTGGTTGCCGCGGATATGAAAGTTCATCTTTACAACAGGGCAGCGCTGGAACTTTTCGGGAAACTGGAATCGGAAACCCTGCTGTTCCGCATTACACGCGTGGCCGATTTGCTGGATGCTGTAAAAAACGCCTTTGACAAAAAAACGAAGACATCGCTCGGCTTTACACTCGAAAAACGCTATAAACGCACCATCGAGGCCACGCTTGTTCCCCTGAACAATGGCGATGAACCAACCCTTTTGTTTGTTCACATGCGCGATATGTCGGAACCCGAACGGCTGGCAAAAATGCGTATGCATTTTATCGCCAATGCCTCCCATGAACTCCGTACACCACTGGCCTCCCTGTCGGGATTTATCGAAACGCTGCAAACCACCGCGCATGATGATGAAGAGGCCCGCGACCGTTTTTTGCAGATCATGGCGCAACAGACCCGGCGCATGAGCCGTCTGATCGATGATCTTTTGTCATTGAGTCAACTGGAAATGAACACCGATACCCCGCCGGAAATTCCTGTCGATATTACCGCAACCCTATCCGGCGTTGTTAATCTGCTAACCCCCTTTGCCAAAGAAAACAATGTGGTGCTGAAAACGGATTTTCCCGAGGGGCCCTGCTGCGTGTTTGGCGAGAATGATGAACTCATTCAGGTGTTTCAGAATATCATTCAAAACGCCATCCGCTATGGCGGCGAAGGGGGGGCCGTATGGATTTCAATCTCCCGGATCGGGGCCAGCAAAAATCATCCCCCGCGTCTGGCCATCAGCGTACGCGACAAGGGACCTGGCATTGCCGCCAAACATATCCCGCGTCTCACCGAGCGTTTTTACCGCGTCGACAAGGTAATATCTCGCAACAAGGGGGGCACAGGGCTGGGGCTGGCCATCGCCAAACACATTATTGTGCGCCATCGCGGCAAGCTGGAAATCAGATCAAAGCCGGGCAAGGGTGCCACCTTTACCGTGCTGTTGCCGGAAGCGAGACAAAACTGCAAAAAATCATCCGAAGACCCGATTGTCTAGGGCATAAACTCATAAACAGGGTCGAAATGGCAGGAGCAGATTTGTTTTCCTGCAAGGCGCAAGTTCGCAGGAAACCTTCCGGTTTTCAAGAGCTTGCAGTGTCATATAACTGTTGCAACAAGCGGTTATATCTATACCGGAAAGTAAGGGTACTGACTTGAGAGGTTACAGGAATATGAGAATGAAACTTCTGGCAGGAGCGATCACACTGGCCACGGCTGCAATATCGGGTCAAACGCCGTCTCTGGCCCGTGATCAGATTTCCATCGTCGGCTCCTCGACGGTTTTTCCATTTTCAACCACGGTCGCCGACAGATTCGGCAAGAAGACAAAATTCAAAACACCAAAGGTCATTTCCACCGGTTCGGGCGGGGGCATCAAGCTGTTCTGCAAGGGGCCGGGTATTGATACGCCCGACATCACAAATGCTTCGCGCCGCATGAAGAGGAAAGAGTGGGAAAAATGTCAGGCCAATGGTGTTAAAAACATCACCGAAGCCGTCATTGGCTATGACGGTATAGTCCTTGCCAACGCAAAGGCCGCGCCGGTCATCAGCCTGACCCGCAAGCAGATCTTCATGGCCACAGCCGCAATGGTCCCGGGCAGGGATGGCAAGCTCGTCAAAAACCCCTATCAAAAATGGTCGGACATTGATGCATCGCTGCCCGACAGCAAGATCGAAATCTTTGGCCCGCCCCCCACCAGCGGAACGCGCGATGCCTTCGAGGAAATCGCCCTTGGCAAGGGTGCCGAGGCTTTCAACTGGCTCCGCGAACTCAAAGCCATGAAAAAAGGCGATCCGAAAATTGCTGAATATGCGGCCCAATATGGCATTCCCGGCGAATTCCTGCTGCAACAGGGCGAACCAGCCGGAGGCAAGGATATTTTCAGGAAGATTGCCTGGAAAATTCGTGAAGACGGTGCCTATATCGAAGCGGGTGAAAACGACAATGCCATTGTCGGTCAGCTTGAAGCCAACACCAGAGCCATTGGCGTCTTCGGCTTTTCCTACCTTGACCAGAACAGGGCAAGGATCAAGGGGGCGAGGGTAGAAGGCGTCCTGCCGGATATTGACAGCATTGCCGAGGGGGCCTATCCGGTTTCGCGCTCGCTGTATTTTTATGTGAAAAACGCCCATGTGGGTTCGGTGCCGGGGATCAGGGAATATATCGCCGAATTCCTGTCAGAGGACGCCACCGGCGAGGATGGCTATTGTGTTGACAAGGGTCTGATTCCCTTGCCAGAAGACATGCACGAGGAAATGGCGGATCATGTCATTGCCCTGACGCCCATGACGGGCCAGGAGAAACTGCACTAGCCGATATTTGCCATTGTAACGAGGGAGACTGTCGCAGGATGGGACTGGTATTGCTCATCATCACCGCACTTTCTGTTCTGGCTGGTTTCGCCTCCTGGTCCCGGGCTGTAAACGTCGTGGGTGGTCACCTCTCCTCGTTGCATTCGCGCCCGGTCTATCACGGCCTTTATGCCCTGTTGCTGACCGCCCTGTCCGGCCTCGCAGTGGCGCTGCTGTTCAGCATCCTGTCCGGCTGGTTCATGAACGCCAGACTTCACGCTTCCCTGCCCGATGAACTGAAAAAACGTTCTCCGCTGGTGCAGGAACGTTTGATGATCGATGCCAGAAGCCTTGCAAGCGGCGGCGTTGTCGGGCAGGCTACAGATGACGCTGTTGCAAAAGCGCGCCCCGTTCTTGCTGCGAAATATCGTCATTTTCTGTCTGTCAGGAAATGGAGCCTGATGATCCTCGCAACGCTGGCTTCGCTGCTCGGTTTTGGCTGGAGCTACAAAAAGATTGCCCCGGCCTTTCGCGCTCGCAATCGATCCGAACGCATCATTCGCTATGCCCTGATGGCCAGTGCTGCGATGGCCATTATCGCGACCTTTGGCATATTGTTTTCGCTGATTGGCGAAACTTTGAGATTTTTCAGCCATGTGCCGTTTTACAAATTCCTTTTTGGCACACACTGGGCGCCCCTGTCCGGTGTGTTTGATGGCAAGGTCGATGAAAATACCGTTGGCGTCCTGCCTCTTTTTGCCGGAACGGCACTGATTACGCTCATTGCCCTTGCTGTTGCCGTGCCTGTGGGCCTTTTCTCTGCCATTTACCTGTCGGAATTCGCGACCCCCGGCGTGCGGGCCGCGGTCAAGCCGATGCTGGAAATCCTCGCCGGCGTGCCAACGGTTGTCTACGGCTTTTTTGCCGCCCTGACCGTGGCCCCGTTTATCCGCTGGCTCGGGGAAGGCGTCGGGCTGGCCGTATCGGCGCAAAGTGCGCTGGCGGCCGGGCTGGTCATGGGCATCATGATCATTCCGTTTATATCTTCCCTGTCCGATGATGTCATCAATGCCGTGCCGCAGGCCCTGCGCGACGGCTCATATGGCCTTGGTGCGACCAGAGCCGAAACCGTTATCAGGGTCGTGCTGCCGGCCGCCCTGCCCGGCATTGTCTCGGCCATCATTCTGGCCATGTCACGGGCTGTTGGAGAAACCATGATTGTTGTCATGGCCGCAGGACAGGGCGCCAACCTGACCTTTAACCCGCTTGAGGCGGTGACCACCGTAACCGTTCAGATCGTCGCGCTGATCAACGGCGATACAGATGCCGGAACAGCCGCCGGACCGGCCTTCTCTCTCGGGTTTACGCTGTTCTTCCTCACCCTGATCATGAACCTTGTTGCCCTGCGCATCGTCGAAAAATACCGTCAGAAATATGATTGAGGGCCATCCCGCCATGAATGTTCGGAAAAACAGACATGATTTGCACACCTCGCAAGCGGCGCGTGCGCGGGTGAAAAAGCGTTATCGTTCGCAATCCATTCTGAAATTTGCCGGCATGGCGGCAATCAGCTTTGCCGCCATTGCTCTCGTCACACTGGTTTATTCCATTGTCAGCCGGGCCGTGCTGGCACGCACCGAGACCTATATCACGCTGGATGTAAAGCTTGACGAAAAACGCATCGACCCCGAGGGCAAACGCGACCCCGATACGCTTTATGGCGCCAGCTATATGAGACTGGTCAAAAAGGCGCTGAGAAAAAAATTCCCCGGCCTGAAACGCAGCGAAAAACGTGCGCTCTACAAGCTGATCAGTTCCGCCTCTCCCTTCGAACTGCGCGACAGGGTCGTAGCCAACCCTGCCCTCATCGGCCAAACCGTCAGTTTTGATTTCCTTGCCGATGACGATGTCGATCTCTATTTCAAGGG
>JALXEI010000194.1 GCA_027069645.1 Hyphomicrobiales bacterium | reverse complement strand
GGTCCAGAGCCACAAGTGATATGTTTTGTTCCTGTTCATTTTTTCAACACACTCCCGTCGTACCGCCCTGGATCCCGGATCGGCGCTATCGCTTGTCCGGGAAGCGAAACATCGAGATAGAAAGAGAAAAGTGAATCAATCTTTCTTCATTCTGATATGACACAAAGAACAGGCCCCGATTCCCCGGAGGCCTGTTTGTTATTTTCTCTGAAGTCAGGAGGTCAGGCGGCGTCCGACACGCGCCACATGGCTGGCGCCGCTTCAAGCCGTTCTTTCATGGCGATGCGCTGCGCTTCGATATCGGCAGGCAGATGATCGCCGAACTGTTCGAAATAGACTTTCAGATCATTGACTTCGGCCAATCCGGCTTCACGTGATATTTCGGTCAGATGCATGAACTGTTCGGGGGAAAAGTCCAGCCCGTTCCAGTTGAAATCCTCGTAGCGCGGCACCAGACCGAACGGACTTTCCACCGCCTCGGTCTTGCCATGCACGCGATCGACAACCCATTCCAGCACGCGCGTATTCTGCCCGAAGCCCGGCCACAAAAACTTGCCGTTCTCATCCTTGCGGAACCAGTTGACGCGGAAAATCTTCGGGTTTTTGAGCCCCGCCTTTTCGCGCTTGTGGCCCATATCGAGCCAGTGCTGCCAGTAGTCACCCATATTATAGCCGATAAAGGGCAACATGGCGAAGGGGTCGCGGCGAATGCCCGAAACACCAATCGCGGCCGCCGTGGCTTCCGAACCCATCGTAGCGGCCATGAATACACCATGATCCCAGCCATAACTTTCATAGGCCAGCGGGAAGGTTTTCGACAAACGCCCTCCGAACAGGAAGGCATCAATGGGCACCCCTTCGGGATCTTCCCAGCGCGGGTCGATCGAGGGACACTGTCCGGCCGGAGCCGTAAAGCGGGAATTGGGATGCGCCGCCGGTTCATCGCTGTCCGGTGTCCAGTCATTGCCCTTCCAGTCGATCAGGTGATCCGGCACAGGCCCGTCAATGTCTTCCCACCACACATCCCCGTCATCGGTCAGCGCCACATTGGTGAAGATGCAGTTTTCCTTCAGGCTTTCCATGGCCATGGGATTGCTCTTGTAGCTGGTGCCCGGCGCCACGCCGAAGAAGCCATATTCAGGGTTGATGGCCCGCAAACTGCCGTCTTCATGGGGCTTGATCCAGGCAATGTCATCGCCCACCGTTGTGACCTTCCAGTCCTTCATGCCTTCAGGCGGCAGCACCATTGCCAGATTGGTTTTTCCACAGGCGCTGGGGAAGGCTGCGCCAATATAGGTCTCCTCCCCTGCCGGGCTGGTGAGACCCAAAATCAGCATGTGTTCGGCGAACCAGCCTTCGTCTCTCGCCATATTGGACGCGATGCGCAAGGCCAGACATTTCTTGCCCAGCAAGGCGTTGCCGCCATAACCCGAACCATAGGACCAGATCTCGCGGGTTTCGGGGAAATGGGTGATATATTTTTTTTCAATATCCGCTTCGCACGGCCAGGCCACATCCTCCTGCCCCGGCTCCAGCGGTGCGCCGACAGAATGAAGACATTTGACGAACTCACCATCGGCCCCGAGTGTATCGAGTACCTTCTGGCTGACCCTTGTCATGATATGCTGGTTGGTCACCACATAGGCACTGTCGGTTATTTCAACACCAATCCTGGCAATGGGTGAACCAATCGGTCCCATGCTGAACGGAATCACATACATGGTGCGCCCCTTCATGCAGCCATCATAGCTCTTGCGCATTTCGGCTTTCATTTCGTCGGGATCCATCCAGTTATTGGTTGGCCCGGCATCCTCTTTATTCCTGTGGCAGATGAAGGTGCGGTTCTCGACACGGGCCACATCGGAAGGGTGAGAGCGGGCAAGGTAGGAGTTGGGCCGTTTATCCGGGTTGAGGCGAATATAGACACCGGCATCCACCAGTTCCTGACATAAACGATCATATTCCTCCCTGGAACCGTCACACCAGTAGATACTGTCCGGTTTGCACATGGCGGCCACTTCATCGACCCAGTTGATCAATTCCTTGTTGCTTGTGCGTGAGGCTCCATCGTGAGAGTATGACATTATGGTCGGGTCCCTTCCGTTACTGAAATGAGTTTGCAATTACACCCCGTGCGACTGGCGGGATCATGTTTGGCGCAACTATCCCCTAAAACACGCCTGGTTGCAACCGCTATGCACCAACCCGATTTCATAAACGGGAGACGGCAAAAACAGTTTCTCACAAGAATGACTGGAAAGGAGTTCGGTTATGAAAGCTTTATTGGCCGCTTTGCTCTTTGTCTTTTTTGCTGCTGGCAGCACGACCGTTTTGGCCAGGGCAAAAACGCTTGAAGGTTACTGGAAAGGCGGCGGCAGTTTTGTCTCCGCATCCGGGACAAAGGAGCGCACAAGATGCAGGGCAACTTTTCGTGCCCGCAAACGCAACCGCTTTGCCGTCTTTGCCAGATGCGCAATCGCTTCGCTCGGCACCATTGAACAGACCGGCATCGTCCGACGTACCGGGCGCAACCGTTATGCGGGGCGTTTCACGAACGAGGAATATGACATCAGTGGCCGGATCTATATCGTATTGCGCGGCAGCAAACAATATATCACCCTGCGCAGCTCCAAAGGCCGGGGCCATCTGACGCTGAGACGAAGACACTGAGAGATCATTCCGGTGTACCGGCATTTTCCGGATTGCGTGCCTGTCGGGCAAGGCTGACAAGCATTTCGCGTACCTCGCCGGCATCACTCACCGGCGTCGGGAACGGCAAACGACAGCGCTTTTTCCTGGCCATGAAATCACAACCTTCGGGATCAAGACCGGTCATCTGCCAGGGGCCTTCCCCTGTCCGGCACAGATTAACGGCCATATTGCGCACCGCTTCGCCATGCTGTTCGTTCATATGATCCAGAATGTCTGCTTCTGCCGCCAAAAGCCCCGCATATGTCTCTTCCCGGAGAAGAAGGATATTCGCCGGGACAGACAGAGCCGTGCCAAAACCGCCGACAAAATGGGCATCCTCTATCTGCATCTCGTAGAAGGAAAAATCGGCGAACTGCGCATAAAAGGCTTTGGGGTGACGCGCCATAAAACGCTGTTCGGCATGCGGGTGGTCGATCCGGACGATACGGCCATTGACCGTCACGCGGTCTTCGGTCAGCGGATTGGCATGGTCTCCGGTGCCGTCGAACAACAGCGAGGCCCGCGGATCGGCCGCCAGATTGATACTGTGACGGGAAATATCGGACATCAGCAAAACCGGTGTCGCATCCATCATGGTGGCGACACCGGTGAGGGAAAGAAACGGGCTTCCCTGTTGCGGATCGATGGTGGCCAGCGCCACCTTGTCAGCAAGGCGCATCAGTCGCCGGGCCGCGGGAGCAACCTCATCGGGTGGTGGCATTTGCGAGGCCGGAGAGGGCGGGATTGTGTTCTTTTCCGTCATTATGGGGATCGTTTTCTCTTCATGTTTTGACTTGTGGCACTTTCACGCCTAAAAACATGGTCATACCAGCGTGAAATGTCCAGCCGCAAGGACAACTTTGCAAGGCGGCGCATCGGGATATTTCATGACTGTTTCGGATATACCGGTTCATTTGCGGGATCCGTCGGGCCGTGCGCAGGTCATATTCCAAGATATCCTGCCGTCCCGACCTTCCGGTGTCAATGAGCCCTGATGCAGATTAAAGGGTTGAAAACATGCCGACAATTGCTCTGGTTGATGACGACAAGAATATCATCGGTTCGCTTAGCGTTTTATTCGAAAATGAAGGATATGACGTCAACACCTATCATGATGGTGTCTCTGCCCTTGAGGGCCTGAAAGAAAAACCGGTTGATATCGCCATCTTCGATATCAAGATGCCGCGTATGGACGGCATGGAGCTGTTGCGCCGCATGCGCCAGGACAGCGAAATTCCCGTCATTTTCCTCACATCCAAGGATGACGAAATCGACGAACTGTTCGGTCTCAAAATGGGGGCCGATGATTATGTTGCCAAACCGTTTTCGCAACGTCTGTTGCTTGAGCGGGTCAAGACCATCTTGCGCCGTTCCCAGGCACGCTCCAAAATCAGGGAAGAAGACACGGCCTCGGAACAGATTCTCGAACGTGGCAAGTTGAAAATGGATCAGGAACGTCATACCTGTCACTGGGATGGCAAGGAAGTCACTCTTACGGTCACCGAATTTCTCATTCTCCAGGCTCTGGCCCAGCGTCCCGGTGTTGTTAAAAGTCGTGACGCCCTGATGGATGCCGCCTATGATGATCAGGTCTATGTGGATGACCGGACAATCGATAGCCACATTAAGAGGCTACGCAAAAAGTTCAAGGCCGTCGACAATGACTTTGACGTCATTGAAACACTGTATGGTGTGGGATACCGCTTCAAGGAGAGTTGATGAAGGTGCTGCGATCACAATGGCTTGGCGAACAATCGGTCAGGATCGGGAGCAAGGTGGGAAAGACAACCAGGCAGGCAACGACCACGCTTGGCCGGTGGCTGCGCAATAAATGGCAACAGCTTGAAGGTTCGCGCATCGGCATGCTGTTGCAATATGGACGGCGACAGATCCCGTTCGTGCGACGCTATGTCAGACTCAATTACAAATTCACCAGCCTGACCCGGCGTATCATTGTCTACAACATGCTCGGGCTTGTCACTCTTCTGGGCGGCGTACTGGTTCTTAATGAATATCGCGCAGGACTGATCGAGGTCCGTGTCCAGAATCTGCTGACCCAGGGAAAAATCATCGCCGAAGCCATCGCGGCCTCGTCCTCTGTCGATGCCGACCAGGTGGTTGTTGACCCTGAGCAACTGCTGGAAATGCAATCGGACCATGATGCGATCGGCTCAATCGACAGTTTTGACGGTCTCGAATTCCCGATCAATCCCGAACGGGCGGCGCCAATTCTGCTACGGCTTGTCGCCCCCACAGGAACAAGAGCGCGTATTTACGATCATGAAGGCAACAAGCTGCTCGATTCCAAAACACTGAGCGAACAAAACATCTTTGATCGCAAGCAGCTTCCCGAACTTGG
>JALXEI010000193.1 GCA_027069645.1 Hyphomicrobiales bacterium | reverse complement strand
ATCTTGTTGAACTGCGTCAGCGGCTGATCTGGGCTATCATCGGCATAGCTGTTGGCTTTGTGATTTGCTACTATTTTTCCGATACGATCTTCTTCATTTTGCTTCACCCTGCCGCCGTTGCCGCGGGAGGGTATTCGAAGCTGCAAATGATAATGACCTCACCGCCGGAATATTTTTTCACACAGCTGAAAATCGGTCTTTTCGGGGCCATGTTTCTCGCCTTTCCGGTAATTGCCAGTCAGGTTTACATGTTTGTTGCGCCGGGATTGTACAGGAACGAGCGTCGGGCTTTTTTGCCCTACCTGATTGCCACGCCGATCCTGTTTGTCCTTGGGGCCGCGCTGGTCTATTTCCTGGTTATGCCGCTGGCCATGCAGTTTTTTCTGTTGCTGGCGGAGAATGGTCCGAAGGATCCGGTAACAGGCAAGGCGCTTATAGAGGATCAGTTCAAGGTCAGTGAATATCTCAGCTTTGTCATGCTGCTCATTATGGCATTTGGCCTCAGTTTCCAGATGCCGGTTGTTCTGACACTTATGGGACGTGCCGGACTGGTTTCATCGGATACGCTGCGTCGCAAACGCAAATTCGCCATTGTCGCCGTGTTTGCAATGGCCGCCGTTCTGACCCCGCCGGACCTGATAACCCAGACAGGCCTTGCCCTTCCAACTCTTGCCTTGTACGAGCTTTCCATTCTTGCGGTGCAACTTGTGGAAAAAAAACGTGCCGAAGCGCAGGATGAAGAGGGCTGATGAGGTTCTCCCACAAGGCGTCTTGCTGCAATCTGCAATTGAGACTATCAATGGCAAAAATTGTCCCGGATCACTCAAAGACAAGTGAGATCAGCCTTTGTTCGATATAAAATGGATCAGAAAGAACCCGGATGAATTTGATGCCGGGCTGGCCTTGCGCGGACTTGAGCCACATGCACGCGAGATTGTGGCCCTCGATTTTGAGCGCCGCAAGATTGTTGCCGCCTTGCAGGAGGCGCAAAGTCGCCGTAACCAGGCTTCAAAGGAGATCGGCAAGGCAAAGGGGGCAGGGGACGAGGAGCTTGCACGCGGATTGATCGCGGAAGTGGCCGATCTCAAGGAGCAGATTCGTTCGGGCGAGGAGAAAGAGCGACAACTTGACGGCGAAATCCTCGATCTGCTGGCCTCCATTCCCAACATTCCTCATAAAGATGTTCCCGAAGGAGCAGGGGAAGAGGAGAATGTGCAGATTCGTACAGAAGGCGAGGTTCCGACATTTGACTTTACCCCCAAACAGCATTTCGAACTTGGTGAAGCCCTTGGCCTGATGGATTTTGACGGCGCTGCAAAAATGTCGGGCGCGCGTTTTGTTGTTCTCAAGGGAGCACTGGCCCGCCTGGAGCGGGCGCTTGGCGCCTTTATGCTTGATTTGCAGACCGGTGAGCATGGCTATGAGGAAACCGCTGTGCCCTGTCTGGTACGTGATGCTGCCATGTTTGGCACGGCGCAACTGCCCAAATTTGCCGAAGACTCGTTTCGAACCGAAAACGGCTACTGGCTGATTCCGACATCCGAAGTGTCGTTGACCAATCTGGTGCGCGAGCAAATACTTGACGAGCAACGGTTACCCCTGCGCTTCACAGCGCTGACTCCCTGTTTTCGCTCGGAAGCAGGGTCTGCGGGGCGTGATACGCGCGGCATGATCCGCCAGCATCAGTTTTCCAAGGTTGAAATGGTTTCCATAACCACCCCGGAACAATCCGAAAAAGAACACGAACGGATGACAGGTTGTGCGGAAGAGGTCCTGAAACGGTTGGGGCTGCCCTATCGTGTCATGAAATTGTGCACAGGTGATATGGGCTTTTCGGCACGCCGGACCTTTGACCTTGAAGTGTGGCTGCCCGGACAAAACTGTTATCGTGAAATTTCCAGCATTTCGGTCTGCGGTGATTTCCAGGCCCGGCGGATGAACGCACGTTATCGTCCGGAAAATGGCGATGCCACGACATTTGTCCATACACTCAACGGTTCGGGCCTTGCTGTGGGACGCACCCTTGTTGCCGTGCTTGAGAACTATCAAAATGCCGATGGCAGCATTACGGTTCCCGATGCTCTTCGTCCCTGGATGAACGGGCTGGAGAAGATTGAAAAGAGCTGATGCGCATCCTGATTACCAATGATGATGGTATCCATGCCCCGGGTCTGGAAGTCATGCGGGCAATTGCCAGCGCGTTGAGCGATGATATTTGGGTTGTGGCACCCGAAACCAACCAGAGTGGCGTTTCCCATTCCCTGACCCTGCATGATCCGTTGCGGGTTCGTCATATCAGTGAACGCGAAATGGCTGTTGCCGGTACGCCGACAGATTGTGTTCTGATGGCCGTTCTTGAACTGCTTGCCGATCACAAACCGGACCTTGTTCTGTCGGGGGTCAATCATGGTCAGAATACCGCGGATGATGCCACCTATTCAGGTACCATTGCCGGCGCAATGGAAGGAACCCTGCTGGGGATACCGTCTATCGCCCTGTCTCAGGCCCGTCACGGTGCGGGTTATGACGGAGCAGGGGCCATGAGATGGGAAACAGCGCGGGCGCATGGTGCCGAAACCATTGACAGATTGCTGTCGGCGGGATGGCCGCCGCGGATTCTGCTGAATGTCAATTTTCCCGATTGTGCGCCCGAAGAAGTGCGGGGAATGGAGGTGACCAGCCAGGGCTATCGCGATCCGAATATAACGCTTGGCTATACCAGGCGCGAGGATATGCGTGGTGATGCCTATTACTGGTTGCAATATCAGCGTAATACGCAAAATCCGCCCAAAGGATCGGATCTCGGGGCCATTCACAACCGCTATATTTCGGTTACGCCGCTGCAACTGGATTTGACACATTATGAAACCTGTCAGGACTTGCGTAACAGCCTGGAAGAACGACTGTGCGGTGATGATTGATGTTTTCGCAAGACTTTGACACAATTTCACAGTAAAGGGGAGCAATTCAGGGGTGTCCCTGTGGACCGAACAGTCGGGGAACGGCGATGACAAACGACATCGGAGTCAATGAACGGGTTTCCCTTGTCATGGCCCTGCGCAAAAAGGGCATCAGCAATATTGATGTACTGCGCGCAATGGAGCTTGTCCCCCGGGAAGAATTTGTCCATCCGGCGTTTCGGGAGCAGGCCTATTACGATATCGCCCTTCCACTGGAATGCGGACAGACCATATCGCAGCCCTTTATCGTGGCCTGCATGACCGAGATGCTGGCGGTCAATAAAAATGACAAGGTGCTTGAAGTCGGAACCGGTTCGGGATATCAGGCGGCGGTGCTTTCCCATCTCGGGCGACGTATTTTTACCATTGAAAGATTCAGGGATCTGTATTTGTCGGCCCGTGACAAATTTGACAGGCTGGGTCTGGACAATATTGTTACACGACCGGGTGACGGGAGTGAAGGCTGGCCCGAACAGGCCCCGTTTGACCGGATTATCGTCACAGCCGCCGCTGCCGAAGTTCCGGGCGCTCTTCTTGATCAGCTTGTAGTGGGCGGGCGTCTTGTTATGCCTGTTGGCGAGCACCGCGATCATCAAAAGATTACCATTATCGATCGGACTGACAAGGGCTATGAGCAGGAGCAGACCCTGCCTGTAAGGTTTGTGCCCCTGATCACCGGGAATGAAGACGAGTGAGCTCCGGCAGCGGTACGTGACCCTCAAAATACAAATGTCTGTCTGCACATAATTGCCTGATTTGTGCCTTTCCGGTGCCACAAGCCAATCCTAGTCTGGCGCATCAGGTTTTGGGCTATTTTGCAATGCACTCCCGAAAAGCGGAAATGTTAACCTGTCGTTAATGTTTAACCGCCTAGATTTATAACTCGTAAGAGGTGAGTAATATGGGCTGTCTCATGCTTAAAGAGTTAGTAAAGTACAGAGTGTTTCCGGTCGCCACGGTTATGGCGGGATCAATCCTTCTCGCATCATGTTCAAGCAGCGTTTCGCGCTTTGATATGCCGATGTTCGGCCTTTCCGGGTCGGACGACACAGGGGCACCGACAGCCTCTCTTTCCAACGGTTTCAGAAATCAGCAGGAGCCCGATCGGCCTACAGCCTTCCGGGATGGTGGAGCGCTGTCGGATTTTGGTGGAGAGGATGCCACGCCGGACAACACGGCGAATATTCACAGCAGAAATTCCTATATGCCGCCACAAACGGCAGCTCCGGAAGTGCGCGCGGCCCGCTATAAGGTTGACCCGTCCGTCTACAGGGATTCACGTGTGCAGCGGCAGGCTTCAGCCGACACTTATGCAGATCGCACCTCGCCAGACAGGCCGGTTTACGGAAATAATGACGGCGGGATGCAAAACAGAATGGCGTCGCGTTACGATGCGGCCCCGATGAAACCGCTGCGGGAAGCACGGCGGTCGCTATTACCCTCTGAACCCTCCGGTTATACCTATACGACCAGGAGCCCGAATACCTCACATCGTGGTCAATCCGGCACAAATAAAAAACCGTCGCCATCACGAAAGGCGGCAAGGGTTCTGACAACACTTGCAAATGGCGACCAAAAGATTGCCGTTCAGCAGGGCGATACACTTTATTCAATCAGCCGTCACTATAACATTCCGGTTATCAAACTGATGGAATTGAACGGTTTGTCGGATAGCAAGCTGTCAATCGGTCAGCAGTTGATCGTTCCGGGCCGCGGATCGTCCATGCAGGTTGCCAGATCGGTAACAACGTCAGCGACACCGGCTGTTTCCCGCCCGGTTCAGGCGACAAGCAGCGGTACATATACTGTTCGTCCGGGTGAGACTTTTCATTCAATTGCCCGTAAACTCAATATAAGTGCGGACAGTCTGGCGGATATTAACGGCATTACCGACCCGGGCAGCATCCGTCCTGGAGAAGTGCTCATTTTGCCAACGGACAGACACTCGACGGTGAAAAAACAGGTTGTGCGAAGGTCTGTTGCCGCTGGTAAAAATACCGATGGAAAAGGCCTGAAAGTTCGCTCTGTAAAAACAAAATCGATCAGGTTGGGGGCCGTGCAGAAGAAATCGGCAGTTGCACCGCAGAAGCATGCAA